>JBJFHC010000234.1:0-9114 GCA_051893275.1 Erysipelotrichaceae bacterium
AAAATGTTAAAGAAAATCAATTGCCACCTTTTAATATGACATCAGAATTAAATCTATATTCTTTATTATATTGTCAACATAAATCATTCTGTTTACTTTTTAATTAGAAAGATTTTTGCCCATTTTAGTTTGTAGAGGCATACTGTTTTTGCTTACTTGAAAAAAGTTCTTCATAATCATCACAAAAAGGGTGTATGGTTTACTTCTTAGTCGGAAATAAACAAAAGGTGTCTAGTTACATCTAGAAAGTAAATGACAAGCAGAATCATATAGGTTCTGCTTTTACTTTAACAAAATATTTAACATTTGATTGGTTGTGTTAATCAAGATTTATACCTTCAGACTTTTATCTTTGTGTGATGCATGATGGTATAATTGCAGTAGAGGAAAAGACGATCACATGAAAACCAAGAACATAAAGAAACTGAGCGATGAAAAACTGGAAAGAGTAACTGGCGGAATGATTATTGATAACACTGACTGGATAAGTTTGTATATGAGTAAATATCGACCAAGGTTAATCTCTGGTCTTAATGAAGTGGATTCTATTAGTGAAAAATCGATTTTAGAATGGTGTATTCGTGAGCTGGACAAATTGACGTTTAAAAATCGTCTTGATTTTCTGAACGAAATATCAAGGATTCAAGATGAAATTGGTAACAGAATAGTAAGTACACGGCCCCGTTCAACAGTTGTTGTAATTTTACCAAGAAGAATTCTTGATGAAATCAAAATAGAGGCGGAATTTACAAAAGATTAGAAGGTGACCTGACACCTTCTTTTTCTTTTGTCCGTTATAACAAAATCTAATGTATTTTTTTCAGCTTATCCTTTTCTGGAATGTTAGGAACCGTCGTCTTTATGTCGCCGGCTGGAATTGCTGTCTTTAGAATTTTTGGTTCACAATTTGGGCAATAACCACTTTGATGTTCTTTGGTTATCCAATATGGATTTCCGCAGATTGGACAATTATAAATCATCTGATATTCAAAATCGCTTCTGTACTGTAATGATTCTTCTTGTTCTATTTCTATTGGATAATAATTTTCTCCACCGCTGATATTTTCTATCAGTTCATCATTCAATTGGTTTTTATCAGGTAACATATTCAGTACCTCCTATAGATATTGTATCAATACATAAACTTATATTGTCATTGATAAATATAATGAAACTGATTTTTCTATTGTCATAATAATGAATGATATAATCCCGATAGAAGGTAAAGCGTGATGATTTATGTGATAAGTGATATACATGGCCACTATGAACAGTTCATGGAAATGCTGAAGATAATTGACTTTAAAGATGAAGATGAGCTCTATGTGCTTGGTGACTGCATTGACAAGGGTCCTAAATCCATAGATACACTTTTATACTGTCTTGAACATGACAATATTCATATGTGTCTGGGCAATCATGAGTTTATGATGTATCAGTACTTAAGATCAGTAAAACAGGATAACTGGTATGAAAAGAAGCAGTTTCAGAATCTGTGGTTTGGCTACAACTTCGGACGTAAAACCTATGATCAGTATATGAAACTTATGCCATATAAGCGTGAAGGGGTATATCGTAAGTTATATAATATGCCTCTTTGTTTTCCTGATGTAAGAATAGGAGACAGATCTTATTATCTGGTTCATTCTTGTCCTTTAAAGTCTGATCAAAAGACTGTTCCATACGTCAATAACTGCACAGATGATGAAATAGAAAATTCTGTCTGGTCAAGATATGTTATGCCTGTTAATGGAAAGACCATAATTCATGGCCATACCATCTGTTATGATGAAAGAATACATTTTAATCAGCATGAAATCAATATTGACTGCGGCGCAGCTGCCAATCTGTCTTTAGGCTGTTTAAGGCTGAATGACATGAAGGAATACTACATCAGACTCTCTGATTCAAGGAGTATATATTAACTGTAATACGCTTATATCTGATATCCTGATGTACAGTTCTAAAAGTTATTTCCTAAAGTCTGCCTTGATTTAACATCGTAGTTGAAATATAGTCGCATGTTGTATTGATTCCTTGGCACAGAAACAGTTAAAAATCAATTATTTACTTTAATTAGATAAAAGGGTAAGATGATGGAGTACGGGTAAAAGTTTGGGTCATGTAATAGGGCATGGCTTTTAATTTAAGGTTATAATATAGACTGTTGTCTAAAGGAGATTACATGCGCTACGCTACAATACGTAAACAGGATATTCAGAACGGTCCAGGAATAAGGACTTCCATCTTTGTACAGGGCTGTGCCTTTCATTGTAAAGAGTGTTTTAATGCTGAGACCTGGCCATTTGAAGGAGGTAAAGAATTCACTCAGAAAGAGATGGATCTTTTGATGGAGTTAAGTGATAAACATTTTATTGTGGGCTTGAGTGTACTTGGTGGTGAACCTCTGCATCCGGCTAATATCGATACAGTTATTGATATCTGCAGAACATTCAAGGAAAGATTTAAGGATAAGAGTATCTGGCTATGGAGTGGATACCGCTATGATGAGATAGTTAATAAAGATATATTAAACTATATTGATGTGCTGATTGATGGCAGGTTTATTTATGATCTGAGGGATTTTAAATTAATGTATCGTGGATCAAGCAATCAGCGAGTAATCAATGTTAAAATGACTAAAGAGAAAGGAGAAATTGTCTTACTTGAAGTAGACAATTAAATAATTTTATGACAGTTCCATTTTCTTCTATTGCCGTAATGTTAATAGATATTGTGCTTGGTATTCTTATACCATTATGTGTTTCAGTCTATCTGAAGAAGAAGTATAACGCTAAATTTAAGTCATTCTTTGTAGGTTTATTTACTTTTGTGATTTTTGCCTATGGTCTGGAAACTGTGGTACATAATCTGGTTCTAGGCAGTTCTATAGATCAAACTATTGTAGGAAATATATATTTCTATGCCCTGTATGGTGGTCTGGCTGCTGCCTTATTTGAAGAAGGAGGCAGATTTGTAGCTTTTCGCTATATCCTCAAAGATGAAAAGGGTGATGATTCAACTGCCCTGATGTATGGTGCCGGCCACGGTGGCATAGAGATTATACTCATTATGGTAGCTGGCATGATTTCCAATCTGATATTTACAGCTGCGGTAAATAATGGCAGTATCTATGATATGATAGCTTCTATTGAGGTAGAGCAGCAGGGAGTTTATTATCAGACCATAACTACATTATGTACGACACCAGCCTGGTTTTTCCTGCTGGTACTATGGGAGAGGCTTTCGGCTTTTGTAGCTCATATGTGCATGTCAGTGCTGGTATTCAGAGCTGTAAAGGACAACAATAATCTTTATCTGCTCATATCATTTATGTTCCATCTGCTGTTAAATGCTTCTGCAGTAGTATTCCAGAATTTTGTGGCTAACTATATTGCGGTTGAAATATTTATCACAGTGATTGTGATTGTTATGGTGATAATTACTTTAAAACTT
Source organism: Erysipelotrichaceae bacterium (assembly GCA_051893275.1). Lineage (GTDB taxonomy): Bacteria > Bacillota_I > Bacilli_A > Erysipelotrichales > Erysipelotrichaceae > Colivicinus. The sequence continues at coordinate 3,457 of JBJFHC010000234.1, forward strand.
GTTCCTTTAAGACTCAATAAGGATGAGGAATCAGTAGTAAGACAGACTTACTAAGATATGGATCTGTAAGGCATTTAATGTCTTGCAGATCTTTTTTATATAAAACCCATTTTTTCACATATTTTACATACTTTATACAATAATTTGTACTATAATGGACATAAAGGAGGTGAGATGATGCCTAATATCCTACTCACTCGTATTGATAATCGACTTATTCATGGTCAAGTAGGTGTTACCTGGACTAAGACTCTTGGTGCCAATCTTCTGTTAGTTGCGGATGATGCGGTTGCCAACGATCCAATGCAGCAGAAGCTGATGGCGGTTACTGCCAAGTCTTCAGGTGCTGGTGTAAGATTCTTTTCTTTAGAGAAGACAGCTGCCGTAATTTCTAAAGCAGCCCCAGAACAGAAGATTTTCATTATCTGTAAGACGCCAGCTGATGTTCGCTATCTGGTTGAACATGGTGTTCCAATCAAGGATCTTAATGTAGGTAATATGCACTTTGCCGAGGGTAAGCGTGCCATCAGCAAGAAGGTTTATGTCGACGATAAGGATTATGCCGACTTGAAGGCCATTGAAGCTGCAGGCGTAAATGTATTCATTCAGGATGTACCTGGTGATGAAAAACTGAAGATCGAATAATTCAAAGAAAGGGGAATACGTATTATGACGATCACTTTATTTCAGGGACTGATGCTGACCATTATGGCAATCATAGTTGGTCTGGATTTCTTCCTTGAAGCATTCTTTATTTTCCGTCCTATTATTGTTGCCACATTAACTGGCGCAATCTTAGGCGATGTGGTACTTGGTCTTAAGGTCGGTGCCTTAATTGAACTGGCTTTTGCCGGCTTGACTCCAGCTGGCGGTACTCAGCCACCAAACCCAGTATTTGCCGGTTTAATGGGTGTAGTACTGGCTTATACAACTGGCTGTTCACCTGAACAGGCCTTAGGTCTATGTCTGCCATTCTCATTCTTAGGCCAGTATGTAATTCTGTTCTTCTACTCAGCATTCTCATTCTTCATGGGCAAGGCTGATGAAGCTGCCGCTAATGGTGATGTTAAGGGTATTGCCAGAATCAACTATACATGTATGGCAATCGTTTCTCTGTCTTATGGTGTATTAGCTTTCTTATGTGCATATCTGGCCCAGACACCAATGCAGATGTTCGTAAATGCTTTACCAGAAGTAATTACTCATGGTCTTGAAGTTGCCGGTGGCATTCTTCCAGCTGTAGGTTTCGGTATGTTATTAAGAACTATGATGAAGGCAAAGTATACTCCATACCTGATTGCTGGCTTCCTGATGGCCTGCTTCTGCGATATGCCTAACCTGCTTCCAGTTGCCTTATTGGGTGCAATATTTGCCTTAATCGACTTCTTTGGCGCTAAGCAGAGAAAAGATGAAATTAAAGAAGCTATTGAAAATGCCGGTGTAAATGGCGGAGGAGATTCATATGGCATCTAATTACAAAATTACTAAGAAAGATTTAACAAATCTGGCTATACGTTCTTCATTCTTACAGGCTTCATTCAACTATGAAAGAATGCAGTCCTGTGGTTTTACATGGGCTATGGCTCCTTTGGCTGAAAAGGTATTTGGCGGCGATAAAGAGAAGCTTTCCCGTTTCCTTACAGACAATATGGAATTCATAAATACTCATCCAAACCTGGTTGGTTTCCTGATGGGCTTAATGATGTCTTTGGAAGAAGAGGGTGCAGATCCTTCAACTGTTAAGGGCTTAAAGCTGGCTTTATTTGGTCCTATCGCCGGTATTGGTGATGCCATCTTCTGGTTCACTATCCTGCCAATTGTTGCGGGTATTTCATGTTCATTCGCATCTCAGGGTTCACTTCTTGGCCCAATTATTTTCTTTACAACCTATGTAGTAATCTGGGTATTAAGAATTATGTGGACTCACTTAGGCTACAACCTTGGTGTTAAGTCAATTGACTACATTACTGAATATTCTGATATGGTAGCCAATGCCGCTACAATCCTGGGTATCACAGTTATCGGTGCATTAATCGCTACTTATGTTTCAATTAATCTGTTACCAGTAATTGAAGTTGATGGCGGTATTCAGGTAGCTTTACAGGCTGATTTCTTTGACAGAATCTTCCCTAACTTCCTGCCATTCTGTGTTACTATGCTGCTGTTCTTCTTATTAAAGAAGAAACAGGTAAATCCAATCGTTCTAATTGTAGGCATCATTGTAATTTCTATTCTTTGTGCCTGGATTGGTTTACTCTAAAAGGAACTTACAAGTGGGGCGAGAGTCCCACTTGTTCTTTTTTAATTTATGAAGCCATTATATATAGTAATAATCCTGGTTGTTATTGCGATGATTGTGGAAGGTGTTTATCAGTTAAACAGACGCTATAAAAGGGGCCTTATTCAGAATAAGCTGATGCAGCTATTAATGAATGGCAGCTTTAAGGAATTTGAAGAATATGCCGATTCATTTGAAGTAAAAACCAATGTAAAGCCTTTTAATCTGGAATATATCAAGATGAATGCTGCCATAATGCAGGGCGACTCAAATAAGCTGGAAAAAAGCTTTAATAAACTGTTAAACATGAAAATGAATGATGAACAGAGAGAAGAAGTCTATCTCAACTGTTTCAATCATTACATCGATAAGAATGACAGTAAAAAAGCCAGACAGTTTAAGGAGCTGTTAATCAAGAACTCCAGGAACAGTTCATTAAAAACTTATGTACAGCGGGTATATGATGTTAAGATTGAGCATTCATTTAAATATCTCGATGAAATGCTGAATGAACTTAGTAATAAAGATATCAATAAAGCTACTCATTATCTATTGATCGCAGAGATGTATAAGAATAAGAATGATAATGAAAAAGCTGCCGAATACTATAATCTATACAATGAATATATGGAATCTAAGAAGTAACAGTTATGCTGTTATTTTTTAGTTGTGTATATGTAGTGTTTTAAAATTCTGATAAAATTATACTGGATGAGGTGAATTATGAAGAACACAAAAGATACAGTACTGGAACTGTTAAGACAGCTTATTTATACTGAAGGACATAATAACGGCGTTGAAACAAGTCTGATTGCCGAGAAGCTTAAGATGCAGAGATCAAATGTTTCAAGTCTGCTCAACAGCCTAGTTAAGGATGGCGAAGTAATCAAAGATGACAGTTCAAGACCGGTATTATACCGTTTGAATGATTCAACAGTTAATAATGACTGTTGTGTCTTTGATGGGCTAATTGGCTGTAAAGAGTCTTTAAAGAATGCTATACAGCTGGCTAAGGCTGCTGTACTGTATCCCAATAAGAGCCTCAATGTTCTTCTGACCTCGCCTCGAGGTGCCGGCCGTAGTTATTTTGCCTATAATATCTATTATTTCGCCAGAGAATCACATGTAATTAGAGATAACGCTCCGTTTATTAAAATCAACTGTAAATTTTACGAGAAGAATATTGAGGATTCTAATGATGATCTTTTTGGCTTGAATGATGATATCAATAAGAGCTGTTTCAATAAAGCCAGAGGTGGAGTGCTGTTTATTGATAACTTTAATTTATTAAACCCAAGGCAGCAGAGTCGTATTCTTTATTATCTAGAGACGGGATTATTGTTTGATGATGATTATAAGAATTATATAGAAATTCATGATCTGATGGTTATTATCGGCTGTTCACTGAATGAGGTAAACAATCTTTCCAATAAGTTTTCTGTTGTGATAGAATTGCCTGCCTATGTAGATAAGTCTTTAAATGAAAGGTTTGAACTGATCAACTATTTCTTTTCGGTTGAAGCCAAAAATTCCGCAAGATCCATTGAAGTCAGCGATGAAGCTATCGTTGCACTGCTTCTGAGTGAATTCAGTTTTAACATAAAAGAACTGCAGAATTCAGTCAAGTCGGCCTGTGCCAATGCCTATGTCAGAGTAGTTAACGAAAACAATTCCAATATTCTGGTAAATATAAATGATTTTTCAGGTTCCATTAAGCGAAATCTGCTTAAGAGAAAAGATTATGGCGATGAAATTGAGATACTGATTAAAGGACAGAAAAACATTTACTACTCTAAGGATACAGGATATCTTAATCCCAGCAGTATTTCTGACAATTCTACAGTCTACCGCAGTATTAATGAGCAGTATGTTGATATGCTTAACCGCGGTATTAATCTCAATAATATTGAAAGTGTCATTAATTCACAGATCAGCGCTCTTTTTAAATCATATTCGGCTTTGAACTTTGTCAATTCGAGTGAGAATCTTGATGAGTTATCTAAGATTGTAGATAAAAAAATAATTTTTATAGTCCGTAATTTTTTAAATGTTTTCCAGAACAACAGTGGCAAGGAAGTTAAATCTTCGGTTTTTTATGGTCTTTGTCTGCATATTAATTCCTTGAAATCAACCAATGTTACCACTCAGAGAATTGATGATGTCAAGATTAAGGATATTATTGAAAATCACCCTCTTGAATATGGAGCCGCAGTAAATCTGTCACCAATCATCAAAAAAGAGCTGGATATTGATCTGCCGATGAGCGAAATTGCGATAATTGCCATGTTCCTGATTGATTCAAATGAAAACGAAGAAAAAGGGCATCCGGTATTACTGTATATTATGCATGGCACATCAACCGCCAGATCCCTGGCAGAGGTTACCAACACCCTGACCCAGACCAATAATGCCTATGCCTATGATATGAATCTTTCATTGCCTACAAAACAGGCCTATGATGAAATAAAGAATCTGATACTGAGAATAAATCAGGGACCAGGCGTAATCATAATTTATGATATGGGTTCTATAAAGACCATGCTTGATAATATGAGTGAAGAAATAGATGTAGCATTAAGAGTCATCAACTTTCCGATTACAATTTTCGGTATCGATATTGCCAGACGCTGCGAAATGGAACAGGATATTGACTATATTCATCATGTTGCGCTTTCTGAACTCAATAAGACCATGAATGACTCCAATCAGAAAAAAGCTATTATTACTCTTTGCCAGACAGGTATGGGCGGAGCTTTGCAGCTCAAGAGATATATTGATACCTATTCAAAACTCAACTATAAGACTTTTGATCTGGCTATATCTGACCGTGATATTCTGTTTAAAAAGGTTATTGAAATCAAGAATACCTATCAGATTCATGCCTTTGTCGGAACATATGATCCTAAGCTTATGGGCATTCCATTTATCCCGATTTCCAAAGTCTTCGAAGTCAGAAACGAAGATCTGGACAAGGTACTGATGTTTGAACCGATTTATGCCACATCAGCCAACTATGCAGCTATCTATACTCGTCTTGAATCAGAGTTTAAGTATACAAGTATATCTAAGCTCAAAGCTGTACTGCCGGATATTGTCGATAATATCTGTATTGCCTATAATCTCAGCGAAGAAGAAAAGCTTGGTCTTTTTATGCATCTGGCCTGTATGATCGAAAGAAATCTAAGCGGAGTAAAACTTCCAGTAAACAATAAGGAGCTTGAAAAGATAGAACTTTATCCTTATGACTATAAGATGATTTCTAAATTTTTAAAGAATATCGAGAAATCTTTCAAGATCATTATTGATGATACTGAGATAATGAACATCATTACTATCTGCCGTAAACTGTTTTAAAAAAGTCCTGCTGGACTTTTTTAAAA
>JBJFHC010000235.1:0-2322 GCA_051893275.1 Erysipelotrichaceae bacterium
TCTATGATCTGTAATCTATGCTACAAGTGTAATGATCCTAATGTCGGACTGGCATTAAATAAAAATGATTCTTTTGTAAAGTGCTATATGGGAGATACTGGCTTACTGGTAAGTCTGGCTTTCGGTGAGAATGATCTATCAGACAACAGTCTTTACAGGCAGATAATGAATGACAAGCTGTCTTTGAATGAAGGGATGCTGTATGAGAATGTTTTATCACAGATGATATGTTCAATGGATAAGAAGCTTTATTTCTATACCCGCTATAATGATGAAAAGAAACGGAATGATATTGAAATTGATTTTCTGATTTCGAACAACAGCAAGATTAATTATAAGATAAGTCCAATAGAAGTGAAATCGGCAAAGAATTATTCCAGTATTTCTCTTGGAAGGTTCAAGGAACTGTTCGAGAAGAAAATAGAAATGCAGTTTATTGTTCATCCTAAGAATTTCAGTGCTGAAGGAGATATTATTAAAATGCCACCATATATGATGTTTGCGGCATTTGGACATTAGAAAAGGCAGGTTTAGACCTGCCTTGATTTACTTATTTAGCTGCTTCGTATGACTTTACAAGAGCCTTGATGAGGTTGCCATGAGCGTCATTTACGGACATTGTGGCACCAGAGAGTGCATCAATCATTGCTTTCTGATCGGCGCTTAAGCCTTCAGCCTTCTTAACATCTTCATCCTTGGTAGAATTACCGTTTAGAGGTCTGCCGTTTAAGTCGGAGAAGAGTTCAGAAACCAGCTTTTCGATTTCTTCGGTTGTCTTGCCGGCAAAGAATTTCTCATAGATATCCATTTCCTGAGTCCAGGTTCCTGAGTTCATCTTGTAGTTAGAACCAAGAGCTCTCTTTGTCTTATATGAAGATATCTGTTCAATGAATGAATCTTCGCTCTGTTCATGGACGCTGTCTACAGTTCCGTCGGCATTTTCATCCATATTGTAGCTGTTGCCTGGCCAGCCGGTGAACTGGTTATCATGCTCACCATCATGGTTAGGAGTTATGATTTCAAGTACATCGCAGGTTGTTTCCACAATCCTGCCATCACCGTCAAAGGCTGTACCGGCAACGGTAATGTTGATTGAGTAACAAGGAACATCTTTGTCATCTTTTCCAGGACCCAGACGGTATACTGGGTCGATTCCTAAGCCAATCTTGGCAATGTCACCTTCGCCTTCAATAGCTGTTGCGTTATCAATTGCGTTTACAATTGCGCCAATAATGTCGCCATGTGCATCATTAACTGACATTGTGGCACCAGAGAGTGTATCGATCATGGCTTTCTGTTCATCGCTTAAGCCTTCAGCTTTCTTGATGTCTTCATCTTTTGTTGAGTTGCCATTTAGCGGTCTGCCATTTACATAAGAGAAGAGTTCATCTTCAGCCTTAACGATTTCTTCCTTGGTCATGCCCTTGAAGAATTCTTCATAGATATCCATTTCCTGTTCCCAGGTACCAGAGTTCATCTTGTAGTTAGAACCAAGCTGTCTCTTGGTTTTCCAGCCAGATACTTCAGCAGTCCAGGTGTCTTCGGTTTCGGTAAGTTCGGTGATTACCTTGCCATCATGGGCTTCATCATAGGCATAGGTCTGTCCAGGCCAGCCGGCAATGAAGTTATCATGCTGACCATCATGGTTAGGAGTGATGATTTCTAAGATATCACATTCAAGGTCAACAACCTTGCCCTCATTGTCAGTAATTACATAGGCAAATACTTCATTGAATGAGTACACTGGATTGCCTGCCTCATCCTTGCCAGGTCCAAGACGGTAAGTAGATACATGTCCTAAGCCCTGTTTCAGGCCAGAGGCTGATACTGTGGTATTGGATCCTGATTCAGAGCCAGTGTTTTCTTCAACACCCAGGGCATTCTTGATGGCCGCAAAGACACCATTTGAAGTCCAGGTAGCACCTGCTACACCATCTACTTCATAGCTTCCGGCTTTGACAATTTCATCCTGCAGGGTCTTAAGAGCTTCGCCACCAATGGCTGGAGTTTCCTTATCACCCGTCAGTTCAAGACCAACAATTTTATCTCCTTCCAGAGTTACCTTGGCTGTAATGGTTCCGCCATATCCTTCGGCTTCACCTTCAACAGTAGTGGTTTCGACTTTTTTGGCACAGGCTGCAAGGCTAATGCACATAAAAAGCGAAACAAAAAGTACGATTAATTTTTTCATCTTTATGTATATCCTTTCTTTAGTATTTATTATATGTTGGATATAGTGTTCTATATTATATTAAAAAGCTATATTAATATAGCTTAGAGTTATGGCAGTTTAATGTCCTGGCATGATTTGTTACATTTTTC
>JBJFHC010000236.1:0-2322 GCA_051893275.1 Erysipelotrichaceae bacterium
CTCTTTTCAACTCTGGCACTTATTTTTCCTTCATCATCGACATCATCTTTACATTTAAAATAGCTTAAGACAATAGTCATATCAGCTGCATAATCGATATATTTATTCTGATATTTTAACTGCTTCTTAAAAGGATGAACAGTACAGTGCTCATTTATGGCATTTATATCTTCTTCATATAAAGCTGTAAGCAGCATAGCCAGAAAAGTAATATCATAATTTAAAGTAATCTGACCGGAAATACCATATCTGTCATAGAGACTTTTACATAAACCGCAGTAAAAACCGCGGTATTCATCATATTCCCGAAACTTAAGTTCCTTCTTATTGATTACTACGTAGCCAAACATATTTAACTCTTTGCGTCAAAATTCTTGTGACAGCTTGGACAGGTAATTTCTATAACACCCTTGCCTCTAGGCACTCTGACAATCTTCTTGCAGGAAGGACAGACAAAATACTTATACTGCTTATCTGAAATATTCTTAACCATTGCGCTTGCATGATGCCTGATGCCTTTTGTCTTTGCCAGATAGGTCTTGTTTTCACTTTCGCGCTGATATATTTTCCTTGACAGCATTCTATAGATGACAACTATCATCAGAATATATGAAACTAAGGTCAGTAAACCAAGTCTTGTAAAAGTTGCGATAATAAGAGTAACAATCGAAGTCCAGAACAGACAGTTATTCAGATTGTCCATTCCATATCTTCCCATCATGAAATTTATAAGCTTTTCTCTCATTTTAAATACCTCACAACTACAAAGATATCACCAGAATTTGAAGTTTAAGTGAAGATTAACTTTTTACAATATCTTTTATGAAAAAATCAACAGTTGAAAAATAATTATCCTGCTCATAATTATTTCTAACTGTATCGGTATAAAAAAACTTCTTTAAGCCCGAGGTACTGTTATAAAGATTCAGTACTGACCTGTATTCATCTTCTTTACGGTTTTTGTTGAATATAAACAGCAGATTTAATTTATTATCTTTAAGATCATTTCTAATGCTGTATTCATCTGAATTAATTCCTAATATCAGTCTGAACAGTTTCTGATTAAGATTAAACTCATGACAATAATCTCTGATCAGATCATTGATCAGATCTCCATAAGGATTATCAAAAATTAGATTCTTAACATTGCCAGGAAGCTTGCTTCTTAAAGTTTTGATTACAATATTAGCCCCATCTCTTAGACCTAAAAGTGTAATATTTATTTCATTATCTTTTGATACATAATAATCAATCCACTGCAGCAGATCTATTGATTCCTTTAAGCCTAAAGTATTATTTTTACCATAACCAATAAAAACTACGTTATAGCCATAGTCTTTAAACCTTGTATAAGCAGCTAAATCATAGAAATCATTATAGCCAGGAACTACAAAAATATAATCTTTTGAATCAGCTTTTAAATGATAAGATCTTAAATATTCACCAGAAAAAGATTTAAGCTCATCAAAGGCCAGATTTATATCTGGCACTTTGTGAGTATTCAGGTATCTTTTTTTAAAATCAGCAGTAAGTTTAAAATAGTTCATTAAAGAAGTTCCTTCTTCTTTTGAAGCAGTGCATCATAAGATGCCTGATAGTTCTTGAGTTTGTTTCTTTCATCTTCTACTTTTTCTTTAGGAGCCTTGTCAACAAACTTAGGATTGGAAAGAATAGCGTTAGAACGCTTAATTTCGCCTTCCAGTCTATTTAATTCTTTTTCAATCTTTAAAAGTTCTTCTTCCTTGTTTACAATCTCATCCATCTTGAAGTAGAGCTTGGCATTATTGATAGGTCTTACAATCTTTTCTCCTTCAATAATTTCAGTACAGATTGCCTTGCACATTTTGAAGAGAATTTCTTTTATATCATTTGAGAATTCAATTCCTTCAATTTCCAGCTTAATCTCTTTAGATGGCTTAATGTTGTTTTCAGTCTTGATATCTCTTACAGTCTTGATTACTTCATTAAGAGAGTCAATATTTGAAGCTTTAACTTCATCAGCTTCCATTATTTCTGGCCAGCTTTCCTTACAGATAGATACTTTTTTGCCATAGATAGCCTGGTAGATTTCTTCCGTAACAAATGGAATAAATGGATGTAAAAGCTTAAGAATAGCTGTAAGTACATAAATTAAAGTATTTAATGTTTTTTTCTTAGCTTCTTCATCATCACCTAATAAGGTTGACTTGGTAAACTCAATGTAGCTTGAACAGAAATCATTCCAGACAAAGTTAATCAGCTCATTTCCGGCAATCGCAAACTCATAGCGGTCAAGATTCATAGTAGTCTGATTGATAATATAATTAAGCTTTGAAACAATCC
>JBJFHC010000237.1:0-2315 GCA_051893275.1 Erysipelotrichaceae bacterium
GCCGGTGACCTTGCCGGTGCCCGGCAACAGGCCGATGATGCTCATGGCTGTGGTGGACTTGCCCGAACCGGATTCGCCGACGATGGCCACGGACTGGCCTGGGTAGATGGTGAGGTTCACGCCTCGGACTGCCTCAACCACGCCGGTGGTGGAGGTGAACGAGATGTGGACGTCCTTGAGCTCCAGAAGCGGAGACGCAGTTTCTACATTCATGGTGGCTTCTCCTTACTTCTTGCGGGACTTCGGGTCGAGCGCGTCGCGGACGACGTCACCCATCATGATGAAGCTCAGGACGGTCAGTCCCAGGAAAAAATCTTATTCCCAATTGTAGTTACTTTAATTGTTTCCCTGATTGTACCAAGCGCAACACCATTAATTGGCTGTCTGATGCTGGGAAATCTTGTAAAGGAATGTGGTGTTGTGCCAAATCTGACCAACACTATGGGCAATGCCTTATTATATATCTGTACAATTCTCTTGGGCTTATCAGTTGGCGCAACTGCCAAGGGTACTGAGTTCTTGACAGTTCAGACACTTTCAATCTTTGCCTTAGGTATTACAGCCTTCATCGTAGCCGCTTCATTTGGCTTACTGGGAGGCAAGCTGATGTGTGCCCTGACTCATGGCAAGGTTAACCCAATGATTGGTGCTGCTGGTGTATCAGCTGTACCTATGGCTGCCAGAGTTGTTCAGAAAGAAGGACAGAAGGAAGATCCTTCTAACTTCCTGCTGATGCATGCGATGGGTCCAAATGTAGCCGGTGTTATCGGTTCAGCTATCGCAGCTGGTATTTTACTTACAATTTTCGGTTAATATGAGAAGCATCTGTTTTGACACCATTGATTCAACCAACACTTACATTAAACACAACCACAGAAATCTTGAAGATTTAACTTTTGTGAGTGCTAAATATCAGACTGGTGGAAGAGGCAGAGGCCAAAGAGTATGGAAAAGCGAAAACGGAACTAATCTTCTGTTTTCGCTTTTAATTAAAGAAGAGTCACTGATTAATAAATTCAAAGACATATCAATAATCAGTGCCTATTCCTTAATTCAGATACTTGAAGAAAAATATGGCATAAATAATCTAAGCATCAAATGGCCAAATGATATTTACTATAAAGATAATAAAATCTGCGGCATTCTTTTAGAAGCTGTTACTTCAGATAAAATAGACTGTCTTATTGTAGGTATTGGTCTAAATGTTAATCAGAAAGAATTTGATAACGATCTTAAACATCCGGCTTCTTCTTTATCTTTAATACTTAAAAGAGATGTCGATATAGAAGAACTCAAGTCTTTAATTTATGATCAGATAATCGAAAATCTGAATAAACTTAAACAGGATTATGATTTCTATGATAATATCGTAAAGTATGACTATCTTAAAGACTTAGAAGTCTATGCCGATGTAGACAATGAAGTAAAGAAAATAAAGGTAATCGGCATAAACAGAGATTATTCTTTAAAAATAAAAGATGGAAATGTTTATAGAGATTTATTTACAGGGGAGATCAGTTTTCACATATGATTAAGGTAATAGTGTTAGATATTGATGGAACATTAACCAATTCCATGAAAGAAATAAGTCCTTTAACCAGAAAGGCTTTAATTAAGGCTCAGGAAAAAGGCTACAAACTGGTTCTAGCCAGTGGCAGACCCACTATCGGTTTACAGAAGTTTGTCAAAGAACTTCATTTAGATGAAAATAATGGTATTCTTATTTCCTATAATGGGGCAGTAGTATCAAATGCGCAAACTAAGGAAGTATATTTCTCCAATCTTTTAAACAAGGACAGAGCCATTGACCTCGTGAAACATTTAAAGAAATTCCCGGGACTTGTACCGGTACTGGAAGAGGGGGAATATGTAATCTGTGAAGACTGTTTCAATGATACTATTCTCTATAAAGGTAAAGATTTCAAGGTACTGCAGTATGAAGCCAGAATGAATTCGATGATGATTCATGAAGTTAGAAGTCTCGAGGACTATCTTGATCATGATACTTATAAGGTATTGACCTATGGCAATCCTGATTATTTAAGAACTAATGAAAAGTTTATATCAGAGGGTTTTGATGATGTGAATCACATGTTCTCCGCTGATTTCTATTATGAGTTTACAGCTATGAATATTGATAAACTTGAGGCATTCAAGAAATCATTTGACTATAAGCCAGAGGAAGTTATGGCCTTTGGCGATGCGGGGAATGATTTATCGATGATAAAGTATGCGGGACTTGGCATCTGTATGGGCAATGGTCAGGATGAAGTAAAAAAAGCCGCTGACTATATTACCGATGACAATGATCATGA
>JBJFHC010000238.1:0-2309 GCA_051893275.1 Erysipelotrichaceae bacterium
TAAAGGGAGATTATAAATCTATAGTTCTTGAAAAGATTAAAGAATATGCATATACGGGTTATACTGAACTAAGAGGAAATAATACCTATATTTCCATTACCGGCAAGCCAGGCCATGCTTCACGTCCAGAACATGGTGAAAACGCCAGTATATATCTGCTTAGAATCTTAAATGAAATTCTAGATGATAAGTTTATTAAAGAAATCTATAATGTTTTCTATGATTCCTATGGCAAAGGGGCTGGTATTTATGATAATAATAAGCTGACACTGAATCTGGGAATTATAAACATAAATAACAGTCAAGCTGAAATGTATGTTGACTGTCGTTATCCCTATGGCACTGATTCAGCTTATTTAACAGAAAAACTAAAGAGTAAACTGCATAGCTTTAACATTGAACTGCCTTATGATGATGAACCAACAATGGTAGAAGATACAGATCCTTATGTAAAAGCTTTAAAGAAAGCCTATGAGGATGTTACGCATGAAGAATGTACATCTGAGATTTCAGGCGGAGTATCTTATTCCAAGGTCTTTAAGCATTGTGTAGCTTTTGGCTGTGTAGGAAGAAATTCACTTATGATGGCTCATCAGAAGGATGAAACTATACTGAAGTCTGATTTATATCAGGCACTTGAAATATACTATAAGTCATTAATTAATTTTTTGGAGATATAAATGAAACCACTTATTTTATTACAGACAGATTTCTCTAACACCTGGAGCGCTGTTGCGTCTATGAAGGGTGTAATTAAAATTGTTGACAGGGAACTGGAAATCTATGATTTATGTCATGATATTAAGGCTTTTGATCCCTGGGAAGCCTCTTTATCGCTTAATACCTGCGAACCATACTGGCCTAAAGGTACAGTTATTGTCTCGGTTGTAGATCCAGGTGTTGGCACAAGCCGTAAGGCATCCGTTGCGCTTTTAAATGATGGAACCTATGTTGTAACACCTGATAATGGTTCCCTTACTCATTTAAAACACAGTGTCGGTATTAAAGCTATCAGAGAAATAGATGAGACAAGAAACCGCTATGAAGCAAAAGAAAATGTATCAGTATTTCATGGAAGAGACTTATTTGGCTATTGCGCAGCACTTTTAGCCAGCGGTAAAATCAGCTTTGAAGAAGTTGGTCCTCAATATCCTGTAGATGAAGTTGTAGAATGTAAAGAATACAGCACAAAACCATTATTAAATAAGGGCTATTGTGAAGCCTTTATTATGACTGGACTTAAACATTTTGGCGGTATTCAGTTTAATATTACGAATAAGGAATGGGAAGAATGTGAATTTGTGCCAGGTGATATTATCGATACCAGGATTTATTATAAAGGTGAACTTGTTTTTGATAAGGAAATACTTTATGGAAAATCTTTTGGCGATGTAAATATCGGTGAGCCAATACTGTATAGAGGATCCTCATTATATCTTTGTCTTGACTTAAACTGTGCCAACTTTATGAATGTCTATAATATTGGTACTGGACTTGAATATACCGCTACATTAAAGAAGGTAAAATAAATGATCTGTTCAAGATGCGGCAATGAAGTATCAGAAGGCACAAAATACTGTCCAAACTGTGGAAACAGGATGTCTGGCGATCATGATGCCCTGAGTATCATTATAAAGATTGTAGCGGTATTTGCCGGCTTTACCCTGGGTATTACAGCTATATTTTCTTTATTGAATCTGATACTGCTGTTTACTAATTATACACATGGGCTGTTTCATTTAAGGACGTCTTTAAGTGTAATAGGCTGTCTTTTAAATACAGCCGTCTTTGGTATACTTTCAGTTTTATATCTTCTGTATGGTTTAAAAAGAAACAGTGGCAATACAAAAGGCTTATTATCTATGATTGTGGTATTTACAGCACTCAATGTGCTGGGACAGCTTCTGAGTAAGCTTTTTATCTATCATGAGTTTATCTATTCGCCTGTTATCTATCTGCTTATAATATTTGCGCTTACTATGGCTCTTGGCTATCGTTTTGATTATCGCAGTATTGATGAAATAGCTGATGATATGAAATACTCTTTCGATGATGCGATAAATGGAGTGCATTTTAAGAGTTCTTATTCTTACAGCTATAATGATGGACAGCTTAAAGCTGACCGTTCAATCTGGCTTTATATTCTTTTCAATATTTTAACCTGTGGTATATATGGTCTATATTTTGTCTATGATCTGGCAAGGGACGTAAATATCATCTGCTCAGATGATGGGGAAAGCACTCCCGGTTTAATAGTCTATATTCTTTTATGTATCCTGACCTGTGGCATCTATAATATCTACTGGCAA
>JBJFHC010000239.1:0-2289 GCA_051893275.1 Erysipelotrichaceae bacterium
ATCAGCTGATTTCCAGTCAGTTTGCCACCCTGTATGGCTGCACCCATGGCAACACATTCATCAGGATTTAAGCCCTTGTTTGGTTCGATACCGGTAATTTTCTTTATCTGCTTAGATACACAGGGCATCCTGGTAGAACCGCCTACCAGAATAATCTTATTTAGATCTGAATATTTCAGGTCAGCATCCTGCATAGCGTTATTCATTGGACCATTGAGTCTTACAATCAGATCTTCACATAATTCTTCCATTTTAGATCTCTTGAGACTCATATTAAGATGCAGGGCTTCATTTTTATGCTTGGCAATAAAAGGCAGTGATATGGCTGTTTCTTCCATTGAACTAAGCTCTATTTTTGCCTTTTCAGCTGCTTCAATTACTCTTGAATAAGCTATAGGTTCCTTAGAAAGATCTACTTTATTTTCTTTCTTGAACTGGGAAATAATATATTCAGCAATATGACCATTAAAATCATCACCACCAAGATGGTTGTCACCACTGGTCGAAAGTACTTCAATAACGCCATCATCTATCTCGATAATGGAAACATCAAAGGTTCCCCCACCCAGATCAAAAACCATAATCTTTTCGCCATAGTTTTTATCTAAACCATAGGCCAAAGCGGCAGCGGTTGGCTCATTAATAATACGTTTTACATCAAGTCCCGCAATCAGTCCTGCTTCCTTGGTAGCCTGCCTTTGACTGTCAGAGAAATAGGCAGGAACGGTAATTACTGCTTCACTTATCTTTTCGCCAAGAGCTTCCTCAGCATCCATTCTGAGTTTCTGCAGAATCATGGCCGAAATCTCCTGAGGAGTATAATTTTTATTGTTCAGTTTTACATGGTAGTTTTCACCCATATGCCTTTTAATGGATGTAACGGTACCATCGGGATTAATGGCCATCTGTCTTCTGGCAGCTTCGCCTACCAGCCTGTCACCATCAGCGTTAAAAGCTACAATAGAAGGTGTTGTCTTATTGTTTTCACGGTTTGGCAGTACTTTAGCCTCACCATTTTCCATTACGGCAACACAGGAATTAGTTGTACCTAAATCAATACCGATTATTTTTGACATTTACTTACCTCTAGCATATTCTTATACCGCAGCAGCAGTTACATAAAAGATTAAACAAAAGTATCTGGTAACAGCAGTTTCCATAATTAGACATTGGGGAACTGTAAGTACGATAATGACTCTGATAAGAGCTTCTGCCCCTGCTTAATTCATCCAGAAGCTGCTGATAGGCCGGATTATTCGGTTCCAGAGATACGGCAGTACGGGCATGATCCATAGCCTTGGCATTGTTTCCCAGTCTTGAATTGGCTACAGCTGAATAGTAATACCATTTGCCATTCCTGTTTTCTATTGAAGAAAGCACATTTAAAGCCTCTTCATAGTAGCCCTGATTAATATAATTTATAACTGCCGAATAATATCTGTCTTCCTCAGACTGATACTGATTGCCCTGATACTGATTACGATAGGCATTAGAAAAGAAATCCGAAAAGAAATCATCCATATTGGCGTACTGTCTCTGTTCATAGTAATTGTTAGACTGTGAATACTGAGACTGCTGATTATACTGGTTTGTGTTAGTATAGCCATGCTTCCTCATATCCATAATCTGATCATAGGCATTCTGCACTTCCTTGAACTTTTTTGTGGTCTCTTCCTTATTTGGATTGTTGATATTCATATCAGGATGGTACTTCTTACTTAAAGTACGATAGGCTTTCTTAACTTCATCATCAGTTGCTGAAGAAGAAATACCCAGAATTGTATAGGGATCACTCATCTTTCTTTTTCTCTTTTCTCTTCTTAATAATTTCGTATCTTGTCCATATTCCAGAATACAGAATATTTCTTAATATTTCTCGATATTCAAATATTGGCAGGGTTTCAAATGCGCTTGCGCAGCTTGATATCATCATCGAAAGAATATCTTCAATATAACTGTCAAAGTCAGCTTTATTTACTTTATCCTTAAATAAATTAAAATTATTTTTCTTTATATCCTTTTCTATATCCTCATAGGCATCGGCCAGATAAATATACTTGCCAAGATAAAAACCGGTTTCATAAAGCGTTCTGGACCATTCATCATCCCTGCAGGCAAATATCGTGCCCAGCATATGACCGCTGGCTCCAGCAATGGCGTCTATATCATCGGTATCAGCTTTTTCAAGCTGTGCTGAAAGCTCAAGCTGTTCAGCAATTTTATGACACTTGTCAGGATACTTTTTCTCAATCTCTTTCATCTTCTTTTCCAGAAGACTCTTTTCAACTC
>JBJFHC010000240.1:0-8944 GCA_051893275.1 Erysipelotrichaceae bacterium
GAAGCCAGTACTTAACCTTATTTCCAAGTATTTCAAATAAAGCTTTACATAATTTAATGAAGGCATCAATCATTCCGGCATCTTTCCAGCCCCCATACTTCTCAATCAATACAATTGGCGCATCAAAATGATTAATGGTGATTAATGGTTCAATGCCATATTTAAGACATTCATCTACAACATTTTCATAGAACTTTAAACCTGCTTCACATACCTCACCATCACCATCAGGAATGACTCTTGTCCAGGCAATGGAGAAGCGAAAACACTTAAGTCCCATTTCCGCAAACAGTTTAATATCTTCTTTATAAGTATGATAGAAATCAATGCCCTTATGAGCTGGATAAGAATGGTCTTCATCACAGCTTAACATCTTCATATTGCCTGCTGCGACTTTGAATCTGTCTTCACCATATGGTATTACATCAACTAAAGCAAGACCTCTTCCGTCTTCGTTATAGGCACCCTCACATTGGTTAGCAGCTGTTGCGCCACCCCATAAAAATTTTTCAGGAAAAGCCTTCATTTTACTTCATATCCTCTCTTAATGATTTGATATATAAGCTAAGTCCAGACATCGATATACCATTTTCAATCGTTTTTCTAACTTCGTCTTCCTTTCCCTCAGGAATCTGCGACTTGATCTTTATGAATAAAGATTCATTAGAATTCCTTCTGTCCATTTCCATTGGTACAATATCGCTGGTTCTCTGCAGCCATTTCATAAGCTTAATCTGCAGATCATACTTAACTTTTTCCAGGGAAATATCATTAATCAGATTATGCTTCTCATCTGGATCGTTAACCATATCGTAAAGCTCATCTTCGCCAGTGATTCTTGAAACATACTTATAGTTCTTAGTACGTATCATAATACCCTTGGCATGGGCATAGTCATCTGACTGAGCTTTCTTTTTGGGCCAGTATTCCTCGGCCACACTGGCTTCCTTGCCCTTGGCATTGTGATATTCATCGCACCAGGTCTCACCTTCCAGTCTTCCGCCTTCACAGCAGGCAAATTCTCTCACTTCATAGTCCCTGTCACTCAAAACTGGTGTAAGGCTCTTTCCAAAGTGAGTCTGAGATGGAGAGATACCGGCAAAATCCATCGCAGTTGCATAGAAGTCAACAAGCTCAACCATTGATTCAGAGATGCCCGGATTCAGTGCATAGTCCTTTGGTGGCTTTACCAGTAATGGCACACGACACAGGCAGTCTTCATAAGAGGACTGAGCTTTTTCAGCAAGCTCATAGTTTCCCGCAAAATCACCATGGTCAGAGAACATAAAGATAGCGCTGTCATCATACATATCAGTTTCCTTTAAGGCGTCGCAAAGTCTCTTAAACTGATCATCAATCTTGGAAACCATTGCCAGATAGGTAACCCGAATATCATCCCATTCTTCATCAGTTAAAGACTGCAGATTCTGATACTCACGATAGCTTTCAATCATCTTTGACTTGCCTGAACACTCTGTAAACTTTACACGTGGTGGAAGTTTGCTGCGGTCGATTTTGTCATAGTATTTCTTTTCAATCTGATATGGAACATGGGGATACATCAGGCCCAGGAACATACATAAAGGTTTGTCACTGTTCCAGCTTCTGATTCTTCTTATAGCCGCATCCACAGTATCGTCATCAGCATTATAGTTATCACCATTTTCGTTAGTTTTAAGTAAACCGTGATAATGAGAATAATAGAATTTAGAACCAAGCTCGCCACGGGGGTCATTCTCTGGTCCTAAAGCTCTTCCCCCATCAGGGAAAGCATAGTATATTTCATCTGCGTTTGATTCAATCCAGCCAGGAATCTGACCGGCGTAGAGATCATTTCGATCATTCATCCAGACATGGTAGCCGTTATTCTTCACCTCAGAGAAAAATGACTTCTCATACGGTTTCAGCAGATTAGACATTGTACGGTGTCCATTGGTATGTGGATAAAGTCCAGTAAAAAATGAGCAGCGGGAAGGAACGCATACCGGATTCTGACAGTAGGCATTGGAAAATGACACCGCATCAGTCTTGGCCATTTCATCAAGAAATGGAGTACATGCAGCATTATTGCCCATATGTCTCATGGTATCCCAGCGCATCTCATCAGGATTAAATATTATAATGTGTGGTTTCTTTGCCATAACTTACCTCCTTTATATTACGACATATTTATAGGTATTAAACAGCGAAATTATTATTATCAGCACCATAAGTCCGATAAAAAGTTTCTCTACTGTCTTATCATTAATTTTCCTATTTACACTTCTTCCAGCCATACCACCCGCAATTCCCCCGACCACCATCAGTATTAAAGTATCAGGTGAAACCGGTGGAACAGTATGGCTTGCAACAGTTGAAAGAAATGAAGTAAGCTGTGAAAACATAATGATATACAGCGAATTGGCAGCTGCCGTCTTGGTATTCATTGAGAAAAAGAAATAGAGCACCACCAGATTAATCGGTCCGCCACCTATTCCCAGAAAAGATGACATAATGCCCAGTGCCATCCCAATCAGTACACAGGCGAATATATTGTCAACTTTATATGTTTGAATGCTGTCTTTATTTACTGTATATATCAGTGTTCCAATAGTCACAATCGCCAGACAGGCAGCCTGTACAGCACCAACTGTATTCTGGTTTTCAAACAGTGATTTTATTAAACTGAACAGCTCCTTACCGGCAATTCCGCCTATTGCGGCTCCAAAAGCCAAGCTGGATCCAGTTTTCAGTTCAACGCCTTTATCCCCAGAAATAAATGATTTAACTACCGAATATATAGACATTGAAAGAACGGTGCATCCAGATAGAAATGATATTGTCGACACACCTTGCCAGCCAAAGATATCCAGTACAGGTTTAATGATTACGCCTCCGCCAATACCGCAGATTGCCCCGATGGTCGATGCAATAAACGATACCAGCATAAACAGCATGGATTGTCCTATTGTCATATTATTTTAAACAGCTAGAGCTGCCTTTTTCAGGGCAGCTCTATATTTAAATAATATTTATTATTCAACAGATCCAGCTTCTTCAGCAAGAGCCTGTTTATCAAGCATCTTGAAGAAAGGAAGATAGATAAGCATAGAAACCGCGATTAATACAGCCTGCAGGATAGCACCCTTAATTCCACCGAAGGCAATAAATCCACCAAGAATCAGAGGAGTACCATTAGGAAGGGCAACACCAATAGTATAGTTGATTAATCCAAGAGCCATCGCGCCATATCCTAACAGCAGAGTTACAATTGGAGCCACAATCATTGGGATAAACATAACTGGGTTTAATACCAGCGGAATTCCGAATACCATTGGCTCAGAGATTGAACATAGACCAGCAGGGATTGCAACTTTGCCAAGAGCCTTATATCTCTTACTTCTGGCGAAGAAGATTAAACACATAACAAGACCTGCTGCACAGCCTGAACCACCGATGTTGCCGATTGCGAACCAGTTAGCTGTAGTTGTGATATTTGGAAGAGCCTGACCAGCGCCATAAGCAGCCAGATTTTCTAATGTGGCAGCAGTAAATAAAGCCTGATTGAAAGCGTTGGCAACCATACCGCCATGGATACCGAAGAACCACAATAAATTACATACCAGAAGCAGAATAGTATAAGTAACTGGATTACCGGTTAATGATGCAAGAGGTGCCTTTAAAATCGCATAGATTGCATCAGTCAGTGTACCCCAAGGAGTAAATGAGAAACCAAATCTTACAAGTACTGCCACAAAACCAATGCAGATTGCAGGAATCATAGCAGCAAATGATCTGGAAATCATATCAGGTACCGACTCTGGAAGTTTGATTGTAATATTGTACTTAATAAATATATTGTGCAGATAAGGAATAGTACAGCCAAGAATCATTGCGGTAAATAAACCCTTGGAACCAAGATATGCAATATTCAGCGCTGAGGCAACCTGCACAACCTCTCCTGCCTCACTCTTACCGCTTACTCCTAATGGAATAAGAATCAGGAAGAACATCAGCGCAATAATACCGGAAGCAACTGAGTCAGTATCATCCATGCCGATAACCTTAGCTTCAGCTCTGGCGATGCAAAATACTGTGTACAGTGCAATCATATCTGTTGTATAAGCAGCAGGGATTGCGAATAACTGTTTTAATCCAAGATTTGTGATTAATGTCTGATATGGCGCGATGTTCAATGTACTAAGTAAAGTAAAGATTGCGCCTACCATTACCACTGGAAGCATGGCGGAGAAACCGCCAGAGATTCCCTTCAACACCTTGTTGTTGTTGATTTTCTGTGAGAAAGGAATTAAGAAATTCTGTAGCTTATCTAAAGCCTTGTTCATATTTCCCCCTTCAGGTCATTCGACCTTTTTGACACATTCATATTAAAACAAAATAAAACTTGTTTCAATATGTTTCAAATCAAAATTTTAATTTTTTGGGATTTTTTGTCTAATTTAGCTATTATTTAGCTCTTTTACCCATTTTTTAAAACTTGTTTCAATATTAATTTATATTTTTATACATTTTTATATTGAATCATGTTTCATTTTATACTACAATGAAGATGCTTGAAAAGGGGGCAAAAACAAATGAGAAAAATTAGATTATTCTGTGCCGCAGGCATGTCAACATCACTTCTGGTAAAAAAGATGCAGGACTATGCAGCTTCTATCAATTACGAATGTGACATCTGCGCCTATTCTGTAAGTGAAGTTGCCGATAAAGGCGCTGATGCCGACATCTGTCTTCTTGGACCTCAGGTTAGATTTGAATTAAACAACGTAAAAGCTAAACTGCCTGAAGGAAAAATTGTTATGCCAATTGACATGATGGCCTATGGCATGATGGATGGCAAGGCTGTAATCGAAAGCGTAAAGAAAGAACTTGGTGACTAATAATGGAAGGACTAGAACTTGTTTCATTCCAGATTATCTCGGCTGTAGGTACGGCCAGATCAATGTATATCGAAGCTATACAGGAAGCCAAAAAAGGAAACACTGAAAACGCCAGAAAACTGATTGAAGAAGGCGAACAGATATTCCTGCAGGGCCATAATGCACATGCAGGACTTATTCAGCAGGAAGCTGCCGGAAACCCAGTAACTGTTCAGCTGTTATTGATGCACGCCGAAGATCAGCTGATGTCTGCTGAAGGTTTCAAAACCATAGCCACAGAATTTGTTGATCTGTACGAAAGAATCAGCAAATAACCATATATGTATTCCCTGAAAAAATAAGTTAGTCAAATGACTAACTTATTTTTATTTTTTAGAGATTGATTGCATATCATTTCGCGCCTGTACGAATAGTCTTTACATTTGCGTTCTTGGCAATAAGATTAAGCAGAATCTCAATAAAAACCATAAATATTGGCTGATCATCCAGAAAAGACATTGAAGTATTCTTGGATATACGGGGAAGAGCTATATAATAGTCCACCTTGTTCTTAAAAGGAAGATTAGGGTTCATGGTAAAAATCACAATCTTGCACTTTCTCTCATACATGTTCTTTACATATTTACCAAAAGAATTAGTATTATCAGTTGTAGTAAAAATAATGCCCACATCATCTGACTGCATAATAGAAATAAAATCCCCGAACACAATGCTGTCATTTGATGCCTCAGAATCAATACCCATACGATTTAAACGTTGCTTAAACTGTAAAGCAGAATTAAAAGTTCTGTTGAGAGCCATAATCTTTATCCTGTTTGAAGATACTATCAGTTTGGCTACATTATTCAATTCTTCAAGATTCAGCATTCTCTGAATATCAAGAATATATTGCGAATAAAGATTACTAATTGTAATGACTGGATTAACATCATCCACGACATTAGAACTGTCATTACCTGAAACCAGGGCTCTGGCCAGATCGAAACGAAAATCTGAAAAACCAGAATAGCCAATCCTTTTACAGAAACGTGATATGGCTGCCTTGGAAGTATTGGTAGCCCTGGCTATCTGTTCGGCTGACATTCCAGTAATCACATCATGAGCATTATTGATAAAATAAGCCGAAATCTCCTTATCGGTCTTTGTAAATTCATCGTAGTACAATAACAATTTATCTAATGGATTCTCGTTCATATGCCTATATTATAACAGACTTTAAAGATTCTGTTTTAAACTTCAACTGATTTTTGTTTTAATTTACACGCATTACAAAACGTCAGAACCCATGTATGCCATGTAATTTAAAATGCCATTATTATATATTGTTTCAAAACGATTATCCGGAATCTATGCAACGCTGCAAAACCCGAGTCATACTTATTTAACAAATAATATATAAATATTAATTATTTATGACATTTGACATACAATATTATTGGAGAAAACATAACGATATCTATAAGTATGAACGAAACAGCCGAGAAAGGTCTGAAAGAAACTGCTGATTATGAAGGCTTAAGTGTTTCTGAGATTATTAACAAAAGACTTGAAGATAATTACGATATTCTAATCGGAACAAAGGCCTTAGAAGAATTTGAAATAAATCCCGTTACCTATACATTTGAAGAAGTTTTCAAAGATTAAAATTTTTCTGTTTATACAATAAATGCACTCACCCGAGTGCATTTATTGCGTTATAGATATTCAGAAGAATAATACATATTACTGTAACATTAAAAATTGTTTTAATCATCTTCTCACTTGCCTTACGATTAAGCCTGGTACCAAATATTCCGCCCAGTATGGCTGAAGGAAGTACAAATAATAACAGGCTCAGATCAAAGCTTCCAAATCCAGTGTTAATTCCAATATTGATTAACTTAGAAACCTGTGAAAAAAGAATTGTCGCAATAGAGTAAACTGTTGCCGTTTTCATATCCACCGAGAAAAAGAAGACAAAGACCGCTACATTGATTGGACCCCCACCGATGCCAAGAAAGGACGAAATTGCACCAAGCAGTAATCCAATAATCAATGTGACAGCTTTACTTTTAACACAGAAGTTCTTGTGTTTTGTATTTACATTAACAATAACAATCACCAAAAGTACCGCCAGCATAACCGCCTGCATAAACTTCAGCATGCCATTATCCATAATACCTAACAGATAAGAGAAAAGACTTGAACCGATATTGCCACCAATGATGGCTCCAATGGCCACCAGTACTATCATTACATAATCAAACTTTACTTTATTTAAGTACTGCTTAATAGTTGAATAAACAGCCATGGTAAAGACAGCCGAACTTGAAAGAAATGAGATAGTAGATAGATCATGCACATTGATAAAATCAAGTACCGGCTTAATAATTACACCACCACCAAGCCCGGCTGAAGCGCCAAGGAAAGTCGCAACAAAAATAACTATTGCGTAAATTACGCCTATCATTAATGCCTGCCTCGAGGATCGTAGTCGTCAGGATTTTTGCTGGAAGCAGTAAGGCATTCCTTTTTGTTGACCTTATATTCGCTCTTAAATTCCAGTTCACCCTTTAAAATTGGATCAGCCGTTTTCTCCATATGCTTAAGCAGAACATCTTTTAATCTATCTTTTACTTCAGCATATCTTTCATCATCAATAAGATTATTAGTCTCGTGAGCGTCATAGTATGTGTCATATAAGGCTTCCATTGGCTTGGTTAATTCTCTTAAACCATTCTCCATTAAGAAAGACTTAGATTCAGATTCATCAATATTGGAAAGATTAAGTTTATTCCATGATTCATCATAATAACGGATATATTTATATCGCTTATCCCTTACCGCTCTCATTGGTTCATAGGAAGTATGGAAATTTACTTCCGCAAAGATATAGTCATCTATCTTTTCATTCTTATCAAATACCGAAGCATAAGACTTGCCTTCCACATAATCTGGAATATCAATATTTAAAAGATCACAGATGGTCGGGAATATATCAATATGCGAAATTATTTCATCATAAACCATTCCTCTTCCCTTATCAGGATGACGAATGATTAAAGAAATACCAATGCCATCATCCTTCAGATTACATTTATGGAAAGGATTGGCTACGCCATGATCGGTTGTATACATTACGATTGTATTATCATACAGATCATTTTCTTTTAAGACATCGATAATTAGTTTTACATTATCATCTGCATTCTTTGCGGAAGTCATGAATCTGGCTTCATCGTGTCTGGTTGTTTCATTGGAATCCAATGGAAATAAGGGGTGAACCATTTTTTCATTGATATCCGAATCAACACTTAAAGGATATGGACGATGAGTGGAATGCATGCCAAAGCTTAACATAAACGGCTCCTTTTTATCCTTAAGCCACTTAGCTGCTTCCAGAGCATTATTTCTATCCCAGATATGCAGATCCTCTTTTTTAAATTCTTTACTGGAAGTAGTCAGAATATCCTCATAACCCAGTTCATGGAGGGCATCTTCATCAAGATCAAGATACCAGCCGGTTTCATGCTGAATGCCTGAAATTGCGGTATGATAACCCTTGGATCTTAGATAATTTGCCAGATGCTTAGAAGGATCATTTAATCCAAAACCTCTTTGAGCCAGGCCCAGCATACCATTCTGATGTGGATAGGTACCTGTAAGCATGGCAGCTCTAGAAGGCGAGCAGGTAGGTCCACAACAGTAGGCATGAGTAAACAAAGTCGCATCATCTGCAAAACTTTCAAGATTTACCGTAGGCACATTATAGCCATAAGCTGAAATATGCCTTCCGGTATCATGGGTATTTATATATACAAAGTTATACATAAACTAATCAATAAAAACTGGAGTAGTATAAGTTAAGCCGCCATTGTTTTCCCAGATTCTCAAACGGATTTCTCTGGAATCAGTAGTATCGATTTCCTCATCAAGCACAACATGATAGTTATCTTCAATAACACCCTGGTTAACCTTAATCTTGTAACAGTTATGCCACCATGAATCATATCTGTAGAATTTAGTGAAATTGTATCTTTCCACCAATAAATCATTTACTTCCTTCAATAAAGGAATAATACGGC
>JBJFHC010000241.1:0-2270 GCA_051893275.1 Erysipelotrichaceae bacterium
AAAGCCACAACCGAAAGAAACTTATCAGCCAGCTTACGCTTAATATAAAGATCGCCAAGATAACTCTTCTTGCCCAGAACTTTCTTATTCACACTGATCTTCTCATCACCAAGTTTCTTGGGCATAACCGAAGTACCGCCATCACTGGCCGCATCAAAAAGAATGAACTTCTCGTTCCAGTAGCCCTCCTCTTCAGGAAAAACATCCTCGAGAAACTTCTTATAATGACGATAAACATCAAGCTTCATCTTAATCATTCTGGCAACCAGATTATTATTGTTGTAGACTAAAGAGCCTTCAGTACGAATATAATAATAAACCGGCGACTTAAGAATATAAATATCCTGAATATGTCGGATATATTCCAGATTAAAAATAAAATCCTCACTCCAGCTTATCGACTCATCCATACGCATATTAAACTGCTCAATTATGCTTCTTTTATAAAGCTTGTTCCACAAAACCCCAAAATAATACTCCGCCGGCTTCTTGGACATCTTCGAAGCATATTCCTTACGGCTCATTACACATTCTTTCTTAAAATAAGACTTGGCATCGAGCTTATCATCAACCACCCGATAAAAACCCGCCACAACCAGATCAACATCATGCATACGCATGGCTGTCACCAGCTGTGAAAGAGCCTGGTCGCTCTGATAATCATCGGCGTCCATAAAACAGATATATTCACCCTTTGCCTCATCAAGACCCCGATTACGCGAACTTGATACCCCTCCATTTTCTTTATGAATATACCTTAATCTTTCGTCATTAATACTCTTTAATAACTCAGCGGTATTATCGCTTGAGCCATCATCAATCACAATACACTCTACATCCTTAAAAGGCTGTTCAAGCACCGAATTAACACATCGCAAAATTGTTTTAGCGGCATTATAGGCCGGTATAATTACACTTACTGTTGGCATAGCTTTATTTTAACAGACTTATCTGAATTAAAAGTAAAAATGTAATTTTTTAAAGTAGACAAACATATATTTAAATAAATATGTCCATATAAATTACATAAAAGTAAGATATAATACATTAATAAAGTTCAGCAGCGTACTATCGTTTATAAATAAAAAAATAAGTAAAACGAGCTCACATATTATTGACTTTATAACTATCTGGGTATAACATAAAGATACCTTAACAGGTCGAAAATATACAGCCCTTGTAGTACGCTACCTCAATTATAGGAGGGATGCAGAGACTAGGGCTTTTTCGTTTGTTAAAGGGGGAAAAGATGAATACAATAAAGACAGCAATCCTGGTTGATGGCGGATTTTATAGAAGAGCTTTTTCAAGAACTTTTGGCTTCAAAAATCCAAAAGAGAATGCAGATTTTCTTGAAAATTACTGTAAGAGGCACTTAAAAGAAAAGATAAATGGAGTTATTGTTTCTCATGAATTGTACCGTATTTTTTACTATGACTGTCCACCATCAAGAAAATCGATATATAACCCTATTACGCACAAAAACGATGAACTCTCAAAATCTACGAATTATATCTGGATGAATGAATTTCTTCATATCTTAAAATCAAAAAGAAAATTTGCAGTTCGTCTAGGCGAGTTATCTGATTCCAATACTGGCTATTATTTGAATGTAGAAAAAACCAAACTCCTTTTTAATGGAAAACTAAAAATTGAAAACATTACTGAGAAAGATTTAACATTCTCAATGATGCAAAAAGGCGTCGATATGCGAATAGGCTTAGATATAGCATCATTGGCCTATAAAAGACAGGTAGATCAGATTGTTCTTATTTCGGGCGATAGCGATTTTGTTCCTGCTGCAAAACTAGCTAGACGAGAGGGTATAGATTTTATTCTTGACCCTTTGGGTTTACCAGTTAAGGAAAATTTGCTTGAACATATTGATGGTCTGGCAACCAAAGACAAGACATTTATCAAAAGCTAGATTCTATATATTTAACTTAGTAAATAATATATTTCTTCATCTCATATTGAATAATTGCGCTTTACGCTTTTTTAATAGAATTCAAATAAAGGCTCAAGATTATTCATCCTGAGCCTTGTTAACTTCACGCATATGACGTCTTCTGTCAAGATTGGTTAAATATCTCTTTCTAAGACGTATATCATCTGGTGTAATTTCTACCAGTTCATCATCATTAATAAATTCCAGAGCTTCCTCTAAAGACATAATCTTTGGTGGAACCAGCTTCATAGCCTCATCATTGCCGGTCGATCTGACAGCTGTCATCTTCTTATTCTTGATTGGATTAACTTCCATGTCCATA
>JBJFHC010000242.1:0-2254 GCA_051893275.1 Erysipelotrichaceae bacterium
TCACTGTAGCCCAATGATAAAAGACTATCTTTAACTTGATAGCTGCAGGCAGTAAGAAATACTAGAAGTGTCAGTAAAAATAGTCTTTTCATAAGTTTTTATCTAAAAAGTAAAGTTGCGAAAGGCAGTACTGTCATAGCTACCATAAACACAACGATAATAATTATCATGGCCTTTCTCATAGCTTAATGGCACTCTCTAAGGCAATGGTAATCATCTTATTGAAAGATGTCTGTCTTTCTTCGGCAGTTGTTTCCTCATGAGTTATCAGTGAATCAGAAATAGTTAATAGACAGGCAGCCTTTTTATTTAAAGCCCTGGCATTTTCAAACAGCGCAAAACTCTCCATTTCTACCGCAACACAGTTATTATCTTCAATGCCCTTCTTATAGGCACCATCGATATGATAGAAAATATCAGATGAATGAATTACACCTTCCTTTAAGTCAAGGTCAAGCTCATCAGCTGTATTCTTTATTAATTCATTAAGTTCATTGCTTGGATAAGTAACACACGAATCATTGCCAGTTAATACCTTGGCGTAGTTAGACTCACTATAGGCGCCTGAAGCTAAAACTACATCATAGATTTCATAGTCCTCACGATAAGAACCGGCTGATCCGATACGGATAATAGCTTCTACACCATACTGGGAAAACAGTTCAAATGAATAGATACCGATTGATGGCATGCCCATGCCTGAACCCATAACCGAAATCTTTTTACCTTTATAGGTACCGGTATAGCCAAACATATTGCGGATGTTGTTAAACTGCACAACATCATCTAAAAATGTTTCAGCTATATGCCTGGCTCTTAATGGATCACCAGGCATTAATACTACTTTGGCTATATCACCAATATTGGCCATATTATGTGGAGTTGACATATCTAATTTACCTCTTCTTAAAATTACTCAATATATTCGTATCAAAAGAATAAGTCTTCTTTTGCTTCTCTCTATACATTCTTAGCGCATTCTGAATTAATTCATCACACTCCTTAGAGAAATCCATTCCTACCTCAGACCACAGATAGAAGGCAAGCGATCCTGGGATTGTGTTGATTTCATTGACATATACTTCTTCGGTTTTATTATCAATGATGAAATCAATACGTACAGCTCCCTTGGCATTTAAAGCCTTAAACGCCTTCACCGCCATGAATTCTACCTTGTCCTTCTGCACGTCACTTATATCAGCCGGTACCTTACGCGAGGTAGAGGCCATGCCCTTGGAGCAAGAGCTCTTTACACCTTTTGTACCTTTAGTTCCTTTAGAACCTTTTTCATATTTGTTAGAAAAGTCCAGGAATTCGCCTTCTTTATATACTTCTTCGATGGCGCTTACTTTCTGTTCAAAGATAGAGCCCATTACGGAGATATTTACTTCTTTCATGTCGGTAACCATTTTTTCAATTACCAGTTTGAAGTCATACTTTGAGCATTCTTTGATTTTTTCTTCCAGCTCATCTTCATTATGTATTACTTCAATACCGACTGATGAGCCAAGATTGGCTGGTTTGATTATCAATGGATAGCCAATCTTTTTTGCCTTTTTCCTGGTTTCTTCCAGGTCATAATCGTTTGGAAGAATATAGAACCAGTCAACAATATTGATGCCTTCATGTTCAAATACTTCTTTCATGATGGCCTTGTCCTGACCAAGTGCTGAGCCCAGTACATCAGAACCGGTATAGGGAATATCGAGCATTTCCAGGAATCCCGATAATGTTCCATCTTCGCAGTTAGTTCCATGTACTACTTCAAAGGCTACATCGATTGCCTTAGGTTTTTTGAACATGCCGTTAATTGGTTTTACATATACCTTGGTTCCATCTTTATAGATACATACTTTCTCCAGTTTATCAATGATGTTGTCTGAGAAGTTGGAGATATCTAACAGAGCATCACCAGTATAGAGATCGTTGTTCTTGGCTATATAGACAGGAATAATTTCGTATTTATTTTCATCTAGTGCCTTGATTACCTGAGAGGCACTGATGCATGATATTTCGTGTTCAGTTGATTTTCCACCCATGAACACTGCAACATTCATCTTCATTTTTTATTCACCTCAATCTCCATTATACAATAGACAAGGGAAAGTGGCTTAATTTTGAGGTTCTTGATTTTTGCATCTTATATACATTTGAAATGCTTTATCGTTGCCTGCCAACATATTCACACTATTTAGAATTAAATGTTTTTGTAATCTTATTTACGGATTTTACGTTGTTAATATGTCTTTTTAAC
>JBJFHC010000243.1:0-8841 GCA_051893275.1 Erysipelotrichaceae bacterium
TTGCCAGGAATGCCAGAGTAACTCTGTGTATAGAAATAAAGAAAGCTGAAGAACTTAGTTTGCTTGAACAGTCTGCTGAAGAAGCTATCAATCAGATAAGAGATAAAAAGTATGTTGAAGGTTTAAAATCTAAAGGACACAGAAACATAAAGGCTTATGGTATAGCTTTCTTTGATAAGTCGTGCTGTATTAAAAAAGTGATTTAACATAATTTAACATAATCCCACGATATTTTAGAGATAGATGTTTTTGTACTATATAGATGCAGGAAATAGTCCTGCCAGTGTATATTCCCTATAATTTAAAACACTGAAAAACTTTATCCCCTTATAATATTTAAAAGAAAGTAAACCCTTTCAAAAAAACTCAAGCTTCTCCCCAAAGGCTTGAGTTTTATTCTATAATAGGGTTATGAAGTATTTGATAATACCTTCAACTGTGATAATTATTATGCTGTGCTGTACATACCTGGGCTATAGATTTGGCTTCTTAACCTGGGGTATTATTCTTGGAGGTGTTTTTTCATTAATGTATATGCTAGGATGTGTGCTAAAGAAATGATACAGGTTGAATTAAATGAGATTGATAAGGTGATTGATTGTTTAAATAATCATGGAATCGTGGCTTTTCCTACCGATACGGTATTTGGTCTTGGCTGTCTTAGAGAAGATGAAGAGGCCATTGATAAAATATATGAAGCCAAGAACCGTTCTATTTCCAAGAGGCTGCCGGTAATGGTAAGTTCACTGGAAATGGCAGATAGAATTGTGGAAATAAGCGATAATGATAAGAAACTTTTTGAGGCCTTTGCGCCAGGTCCTATTACTTTTATTTTCAGGCTGAAAGAAAAAGATGATACCCTGGCTATCAGGATGCCTGATGATAAGTGGATACTGAAATTGATTGAAAAGCTTGATAAGCCAATGTGTGTTACTTCAGCCAATACTTCCGGCAAGGCTTCTTTGTTTAAGTATGAAGATGTGGTTAAAGATATTGGTGAGGGAATTGATATGATTGTGAAGGGTGATGCCAGGGGTGAGTGTTCAAGTACAATTGTGGACTGTGTAAATAATTATCAGATTTTAAGACAGGGACCAATAAGTGAGGAAAAGATAAGGGAGGTACTCAAATGAGACCAGTTTATATTACCGGACATAAGAATCCAGATACTGATTCTATTGTCTCAAGTATAGCCTATGCGGAATATAAAAGGCAGAAGACAGGACTGCAGTATATTGCCAGCCGTATTGGGCCGGTAAACAGTGATACTGAGTGGCTGCTGGAGCGTTTTCATTTTGAAGATCCTCTGCATATTTTTACTGCCAAATCCACTATACGTGAGATTGATTTTGATAAGGGCAAGATTGTATCCAAGGATACAACCATTAAAGAGGCAATTGATGAACTGAAAGATCTGGAAACCAAGACCCTGTTCATTGCGGATAAAGACCGCAAGCTGGAGGGAATGGTTACCACCAGCGGTATAACCGGACTCTGGATTCTGGATGATCGAAAGTTTGCGAAAATACTGAAAACCGCAACTCTTAAAAATATCAAGAAGCTATTAAGAGCCAAAACCGAAGGCGAATCTACAAAGTTTGAGCTTAATGGCTATATTGCCCTCTCGCCTGCCGAAGGCCAGGAATATACACCAGGAACCATCGTCATTACTTCTGGTCAGGCCAAAATTTTAAAGGCTATTGATTGCCATGCAGGTCTGGTTATTGCGGTTAATGGTGTAGAGCTTACAGAGGAAATGTTTATTAAGGCCAAAGAAAATGATGTGCCGATTATTTCTACTTCGATTCCTGCCTATAAGGTTTCCAAGCTTATCTGTCTGACTCCTACTATTGAATCAATTATGAAGCCCTATGATGAGCTTGTCTGCATCAAGGATTCAATGACTACTGATGAGGCCACATCTTTAATAATCAATTCCCGTTATCGTTCTTATCCGATTATTGATGGTCATGGTTTACTGATTGGGGCTTTAAGCCGTTACCATTTATTGTCCTACAAGAAGAAACAGCTGATACTGGTTGACCACAATGAGAAGAAACAGTCCATTGATGATATTGAATATGGCGAGGTAATTGAAATTGTCGATCACCACCGTTTTGGCGGTTTTCAGTCTGACAATCCAATCAATATCACTACCATGATAGTTGGGGCGACCTGTTCAATCATTGCCTCTAAATTTCTGGAGGATAACTTGAATCTCAGCGAGGATATGGCTGGACTGTTGCTGGGCGGTATTGTGGCTGATACAATGAATTTTAAGTCACCGACAACCACCAAGTTTGATGTTGAAACAGCTAAAAAGCTGCAGAAAATCTGTAACGTCAAACCATCTGAACTTAATAAGGGTTTAATACAGGCATCAGCTTCTTTAACTACCAAGAAGGCCATTGATATAGTAAGTGATGACTTTAAAGAGTTTGATGTCCATGGACTCAAGGTTGGTCTTTCGCAGGCAGTCTGCAAGAGCTACGATGAATATAAGTCGGTTAAAAATGCCATTATGCAGCATCTTGAGGAAAGCTGTGACAATTCCGGCTATGACCTGATGGCCATCATGCTGACCGATCCTTTCGGGTCTGGTTCCTATCTGCTTTATGCCGGCAAACGTTCAGATCTGGTAGAGAAAGCCTTCGCAAAGATGGATGATAATAATTTTGTCAATCATCTGGTTTCCCGTAAGAAACAGCTTTTGCCAGGTATTGCGGGAGCACTAAATGGCTAAATATCTTTTTCTGCATGGAAGGATAGTAATTGATAATACAAGGCTCTATGAAGATGGAGCCCTTCTTGTCGATGAAGAAAGAGTTCTGGATATTTTTCCCCACGCAAATAAAATAAAAGAAAATATTGAGGCCTATAAAGTTAATCTGGAAGGAAGAATCATTCTTCCTTTCTTTGAAGATGAACATGCTTATTCATTAAATCAGAGAGAAGAAAATAAATTATTATTCATAAATCAGGAGACAGAAGAAGAATATGATGGAATCTATGATTTATTTAACAACATGGAATTTAAGCCAGATGGTACAGGTCTGGTGAATAAGGCTTTTAATGAAGACAGATACGTCTTTATAAATCCCCTCAGATTAGATAAGTCGGTTCTTAAGATCTGTCTTAAACTGATCAAGAAAGATAAAGTCATGCTTCTTAACCACAAATATGAAGGACTTCAGATACTAAAAGAACTGGGTGTTTCTTTAAATGATATGTACTCTATTGTGGGAGGCAATGAATTCAGACTTTTTCAGGATGAAAAAGACAAAGCTTCCTTAGTTAAAGGCAAAAGAAGTGACTTTGTCTGTTTTGATGATAATATGAAGATGGTATTCAGGTACCAGGGAGGAAAGATCAGTGTTTGAAAATATCTATGTAATTTCCATTTATCTTATCTGTTTTGTGGCCTCTCTTTATGCCTTAAGTGCCCTGGATTTTAATCGCTTTGTCAAACAGGGGACAGTGGCCAAATCCCAGCTTCTTTATATTCTGATTGCCTTTTCGATTGCCTATTTAAGCGGCAGTCTGATCTTAAGAATTACCGGACATTAAAGTGAACAAAGATATTCTCCTGGCATTAAAAGTTAAAGAAAAAGGTGGCAGAGCCTTTTATGTCGGAGGTTATGTAAGAGACCTCCTTTTAAACAGGCCCAACAAAGATATTGATATTGAGGTACATGGCATAGCTGAAAAAGACCTGGTCGCTATTTTAAATGAAATTGGTGAAGTAGACTATTATGGACGGTCTTTTGGCATCTATGCCCTAAGGCATGAGGACATTGAAATTGCCCTGCCGCGAAGTGAGAGAGTGCTTGGTCTTGGGCATAGAGACTTTGATGTCAGTGTTGATCCCTATATGGGCTATAGAAAGGCGGCTTTAAGAAGGGATTTTACCATCAATGCCCTCATGATGGATGTATTGAGTCATGAGATATTTGATTACTTTAACGGTATTGATGATCTGAATAGGGGAATTATCCGTCATGTCAATGAAGAAAGCTTTGTTGAGGATCCTTTAAGAGTATTTAGAGCCTGCCAGTTTGCGGCCAGATTTAATTTCCGAATAGCTGATAAGACAGTAGAGCTGTGTAAGAGTATTGATACATCGGCTTTATCAAGAGAAAGAATTGAGGAGGAGCTCAAGAAGGCTCTGATTAAGGCAGATAAAGCTGAAATCTTTTTTGAATGTCTGAAAAAGATGAATCAGAAGGATATCTGGTTTAAGGGAATTGATAAACTGGATTATCTTAAGAAATATGAATGTAACAGAAAGTATGTAAGTAACAGGTATTATTTTATGGTCCTGCTGATAGCTTTTAATAATGGTTCAGAATTTATTGAGAGTTTTTCCAATAATCGTGAACTTAAGGCTTATGTTAAGCGATATTTAAAGTTATATGGATTGATTGATAATCGTACTTTATTTATTGAGAGCTATCTTCAGGATAATTTTGATGATTTTGTTTATATTTTAAGTGATGATGAGAAGAACAGGGTTAAGGCTTATCTTGAAAATATCGATAAAATTAAGTTAAAGCTTGTGAAGGGAGATGAACTTCTGGCTTTAAATATCCGGCCGGATGAGAACTTTGGAAAGATGCTTAAAGCGGTTAACAGGCTGGTTATTGAAGGTATGAATAGAGATATAGCGTTAGATAAAATACTGAAAGAATTTTCAGAATAATGTAAAAATATAAGAAAATGTTGTAAAAGTATATAAATATTTCTTGAAAAAGGAAAAAAATCATTTTAGAATGTAAACACAAAGAAGTAAGAAAGTAGGTTTAGTTCTTTAAATATAGAGAGGCCATGGGTGGTGGAAATGGTCGAAGGATTAATCTGAAGTTTCCTTATGGAGTAAGATAAGTGAAATTAAGTAGTTTATCTCGGTGTTGTCCGTTACGCAATAATGAGGCTGGTATTTTTATATCGGCGAATTAAGGTGGTAACACGAGAAGCATCGTCCTTAGGTGGACGCTTTTTTATTTTTCTGGAAAAGGAGAAAAACGGAAATGAAAAAATTATTATCTCTACTTGTTGCGTTAATGATGATTCTTACATTAGGCGCATGTTCTGCAAAGACTGATGAGAAAGCTGGTGGTGAAACTGCCGGTGGTGAAGAAAAGACCTCTTATGTTGTAGGCATTGTACAGCTTGTACAGCACCCAGCTCTTGATGCCGCTACTCAGGGTTTCAAGGATGCTCTGGCTGCCTCTGACTTGACTGTTGAATTTAAGGAAGGCAATGCCTCTGGTGATTCAGCTAACTGTTCTACTATTGTAGCCGGTTTCCTTTCTGATGGTGTCGATCTGATTATGGCCAATGCCACTCCAGCCCTGCAGGCTGCCACAGCTGCCACAAGCGATGTTCCAGTTCTTGGTACTTCAGTAACTGACTATGCAACAGCTCTGGATATTTCTGACTGGACTGGTACTGTTGGTACAAATGTATCTGGTACTTCTGATTTAGCTCCACTGGCTGATCAGGCAGCTATGATTAAGGAACTGTTCCCTGAAGCTAAGAATGTTGGTATTCTTTACTGTTCAGCTGAAGCTAACTCAGTATATCAGGCTACAGTTATGAAGTCTGAACTTGAGGCTATGGGCTATGCCGTTGAGAATTATTCATTCACTGATACAAATGATGTTACAGCTGTAACTGAAAAGGCCTGCGAAGCTTCTGATGTAATCTATATCCCAACTGATAATGCGGCAGCTGCCAATACTGAGGCTATCGCCAATGTAGTATTAAATGCCGGTGTTCCTGTAGTTGCCGGTGAAGAAGGTATCTGTTCTGGCTGTGGTGTGGCTACATTATCTATTTCTTACTATGATTTAGGCTACCAGACTGGTGAAATGGCTGTTGAAGTATTAAAGGGTGGCGATATTTCGAAGATGGAAATCAAATATGCACCTAAGGTTACTAAGGAATATAACGCAGCTAATGCTGAAGCGCTTGGCGTAACTATTCCTTCTGATTATGTTGCCATTGAAGGCTAATATAGTTAAAATATTAGAGTGATTAGGGAGAAGCCTTTTCTCCCTTTATTTGTATTAATTAGAGGTGAGATATGAGTTTTATTGTGAGTTTTATCAATTCTCTGCCTTCAGCCGTAACTCAGGGTATGATCTGGGGTATTATGGCGATGGGCGTCTATATTACCTATAAGATTCTGGATATTGCCGACTTGACAGTTGATGCCACTTTATGTACAGGTGGCGCCATCTGTGCGATTATGACCATGAATGGCATCAATATCTGGGTATCAATAATCTGTGCCATTGTGGCTGGTGCGATTGCGGGTCTTGTGACCGGGGTGCTTAATACCAAGTTTGGTATTCCGGCTATATTGGCTGGTATTTTGACTCAGCTTGGTCTATATTCAATCAATCTGCATATCATGGGTTTTGGAACCGATATTGGTTCGCGTTCCAATCTGCCAATTTCGGTTGATAAATATAAGCTTCTGGTATCTTCCAGATATGTCAGAGAAATGTCTTCCAGAAATCCGATTATCATGGTGCTTATCTTTGTGGTAATTACTATTGCGGTATTATACTGGTTCTTTGGTACCGAAATCGGCTGTTCATTAAGATCGACCGGTGCCAATGAGAAGATGTCCCGTGCTCAGGGTATCAATACTGATTCAGCCAAGGTAATCGGTTTAATGATTTCTAATGGTCTTGTTGCCTTCTCTGGTGCTTTACTGACTCAGTATCAGGGTTTCTCCGATATTAATATGGGCCGTGGTGCGATAGTAATCGGTCTGGCAGCCGTTATTATTGGTGAAGTAATTTTTTCTAAGATTTTCCGTAATTTTGCGCTTACACTGTTAGCCTGTGTGCTTGGTGCAGTTATATATTATATTGTCATTCAGTTTGTCCTGAAGCTTGGTTTATCAACCGATGACCTTAAGCTTCTGACAGCTGTGGTTGTAACCTTATTCCTGGCAATCCCTTACTGGAAGGCCAGATATAATGAGACACATGTAAAGGGTGGTGAATAAGATGCTCGAGGTAAAGAATATTTATAAGACATTCAATCCCGGTACCGTTAATGAGAAACATGCCCTTAATGGTGTTTCTCTGGAACTTAAGGAGGGTGATTTTGTCACTGTTATCGGTTCTAACGGTGCCGGTAAATCAACACTGTTAAATGCGATTGCCGGTTTATGGATGATTGACAGCGGATCAATCTGCATCGATGGAAACGACATTACCCGTCTTCCGGACTTTAAAAGAGCCAAATATATCGGCCGTGTATTCCAGGATCCAATGTTGGGATCAGCGGCAACCATGCAGATTGAGGAAAATATGGCCCTGGCGGCAAGAAGAGGCAAGAAGAGAACCTTAAGAAAAGGTATCTATCAGTCTGAAAGAGAAAAATACCGTGAGATGCTTAAGGAACTAAACCTGGGCTTAGAGGACCGTCTGACTTCCAAAGTAGGACTGTTGTCTGGTGGCCAGCGTCAGGCCCTGACCTTATTAATGGCTACCATGGAGAAACCAAAGCTGTTATTATTGGATGAGCATACAGCTGCCTTAGATCCAAAGACCGCTGCCAAGGTGCTTGATCTGACTGAGAAGCTGGTTAATGAGAATCATCTGACTACTTTTATGGTTACACATAATATGCGTGATGCCCTGAAGTATGGCAACCGTCTGATTATGATGTGTGATGGCAAGATTATATTTGATGTCGAGGGTGAGGAAAAGAAGAAACTGGAGGTAAAGGATCTTTTGGAGAAGTTCAATACTGCAGGTGGTATTGTATCAGATTCAATGATGCTGGGTTAATATGGATTATAGAAGATTTGATAACACAATTGTGGTTCGTCTTAACAGAGGCGAAGAAGTTTTAACTGAACTGAAAAAGATATGTGAAACTGAAAATGTGAAGCTGGCCAGACTCTATGCCTTAGGGGCAACAGATCATTTTGTGGTTGGTGCCTATTCGGTAGAGGAACAGAAGTATTATAAGAATGAGTTTAATGGTACTTTTGAGATTACCAATCTGACTGGCAATATCACAACGATGAATGGTGAATACTATGCCCATCTGCATATCACCTGTGCCGATGAAAAATCGAGATGTTTTGGCGGTCATCTTAATGAATGCCGTATCTCTGCTACACTGGAGATGTTTATTGAAGTGCTTGATGGCACTGTTGAGCGTATGAAGGATGAGGCCAGTGGCCTTAATGTGTTTAAGTTTTAAGGAGAACATTTTCTCCTTTTTGAGTTTATGAGGGTAGGTAAAAGAACAGTAAAGACCTGTATTGCCGTATTTATTTCTCTGGCAATATATCTGGTTTTAATGGAATTAAATAAGCTGCTGGGATTTAATGAGCCCGCTTCTTTCTATGTGACCAATGAGCTCTACTGGTATGTGCCAACTAATTTTTATACACCATTTTTTGCCTCAATTGCGGTCTGTTACGCTATGGGACAGTCTAAGGAACAGTCTTTGGCCCAGGCTAAACTGAGGTCAATCGGTTCAATAGTGGGCGGTTATTTTGGCTTTATTATTATTGCGCTTTTTAATCTGATTAACTCGGTACTGGGTTTTTCAAAGGGAAATATCGACTATAACTTTACGCTATATCTGATTGTATCGCTGGGCATTATTATTCTGATGAATATTATCCGTAAGACCAATACGGCCTATGCCGGTTTTATTGCCTGTCTGACTTATCTTTCAGTTACCGTATCAATTCGAAATGGGGGTATGGAGGCCTTTCTGTTTACCAATAACCGTATTCTTTCAACGATTATTGGTGTCCTGATTGCCCTGTACGTGAATACTTTCCCGCATATTCATCATGAA
>JBJFHC010000244.1:0-2247 GCA_051893275.1 Erysipelotrichaceae bacterium
GAAAACCCTAAGAAGGTAGCGGTAATCGGCGGTGGACCAGCCGGTATGGAAGCGGCCAGAATCTTAGCCCAGGGAGGACATGATGTAACCATCTATGACTCTCATGATTCTTTAGGTGGAAAACTTCATGCCTTACAGATCCTAAAGGGAAATCATGAAAAGATTGATAAATATAAAGACTATCTTATAAGACAGATGGAAGTAAATGGTGTAAAGACAGTACTTAATACTAAAGCTGATAAGGATACTATAGTAAATGAAGGATTTAAAGCTGCCGTTGTGGCAACCGGTGCCCGAGTAGCAGCTCAATATCCCGATGCCATCGATATGGATGAAGTATTATCCATGATTATAGATAAGGGTGAAATAGAATGTGGTGATACTGTTGTGATTCTGGGAGCTCAGTTTGAAGCCTGTGAAATAGCGGTTAATCTGGTAAGAAAAGGCAAGAAGGTATTCATGATCAATAACGAGAATGAATCAAACTGGTATCTGAACGGTACAGTATGGTCCAAGCTTATGGGTAAGGACTGGCTTTTATCCAAGGGTGTAAAGATCTATCATAACGCCTCTATTGAATCAGTAAGTTCTAATTCAGTAACATTTAAGACAGACTATGGCATTACTAAAACTATCGACTGCGACAATGTAATTGAAGCTCTGCCTTTAGCTAATGACAAATCATTATATGATGAATTAAGTTCAGTACTTGATGAAGTAGTATCGGCTGGTGACTGTTATGCCCCTAATACCATTGCCAATGCCACAGCCCGTGCCAATATTTTAGCCAGACGTTTAGGTGATAATGACTCAAATAGTAAACAGTCTTTAGCTGACAACCAATACACTGCCTCAGAAACCGGTATAGGTGAAGTAAATGTAACCATTACCGTAGAAGATGGCAAGATTGTCGATGCCTTAGTGGATACCTCTAATGAAACAGCGGGTATCGGCAAGGAACTTGGTGAACAGTTTGCCGGAGATATTGTAGAGAAAGGTGAAATAGATACAGTATCAGGAGCTACTGTTACTTCTAATGCCGCAGCCAAGGCTTTAGCTAAATGTAAGGAACTGGCTGGTATCAGTTAGGCAAAACAGATAAAATCATATTAAGGAGAAGTTTCATGGACATTAAACAATTCAAATACTTTCTGAAAGTGGCGGAAAACGGAAATCTCTCAAAAAGTGCCAGAGAACTCTTTATTTCCCAGCAGGCTTTATCTAAATCGATTATCAAACTGGAAGAAGAACTTGGTGCTCAGCTTTTTGAACGTACCTATAATGGCATGAGATTAAGCGATACCGGAAAAATATTTGAACCCTACGCCCGAAAGATGACCATTGACTATGAAGAAAGCCTTAATGCCATTTTAGCCTTTCAGCATAAAGCCCGACTGCAGATTAAGATGGGTTTTGTGATTGGCTGTTATAACCATTTAAGTGCCATTGACCCCAAGCTTCTCTATCAGTATGAACAGGATAATCCCAATGTATCGATTATTATCCGCGAAGACGGTCCTAAAAAAATAATCATCGATTTAGAAAGACATGATATTGACTTAGCCTATATTGTGACTGACTCCATAAAAGACATTGAAAAATATGGGCATTGCGTTCTTAGAAAAGATCCCATCTATATCCTTTCAGCCAGAAATGTCATTAAAAAAGAAAGCGTTAATTTCTCAGAAATCAGAAATCTTCCAGTTCTGGTTGGAAATATCGGTGAAAAACCTGAGGAATCTATCCGATCATTTTATGAAGAAGCCGGCTATGAGCCGATATTAAAGGAATATAACGGGAACTTCATCCAGTGTGCCGAAAGAGTACGCTGCAAAGAAGGCATTATGGTAGCGGGACTTTCTTTTCTAAGAGGCATACCTAATGAAAATCTGAAATTAACCCCTTTCCCTGATATATCCAAAAAGATGTATCACTGTCTTCTGTGGAACAAGAGCGATACACTCTCTCCTAAGCTGTCAGGTCTCATTGATCTGATATGCGGCAAATAGGTCTCAAAGTGAAAAAACTTTGAGACTTTTTCATATTATAATTTCTTTGTGAAACAGTATAATTCTCAGATTCTCAAGATAAATCATTACCCACTTAAAGTCTGTAAGTATCCTTTAATCGGTATTATTCTTGATGGAAGCTGTACTCTAAAGAAATTCAACAGAACATTCAGTTTCAATACCCAGGATGTCTTTTTTATCAACCCTGATGAGGTATATGCCATTCAGGGTGAATGCA
>JBJFHC010000245.1:0-2224 GCA_051893275.1 Erysipelotrichaceae bacterium
GCTTCATGCACAACACCACGATATTCTATCTCTTCGACAATATCTGTTTTAGTCATACCACATTTCTCCATCATTCTTCTGGAAGCCTCATTCTCTATAAAACAGGCGGCTATTACCTCTTTATAGCCTCTCTCAAATAACTCAGCTATGGCCATCGAAAAAGCCTTAGTTCCAATACCTTTGCCATGATACTTACTATCTAACGCAATACCCAGTTCAATAGAACCATTAGAAGAACCTACATCATTGATAAAACCAATAAGCTTTCTGTTCAGTTTTATGCCTTTTACAAACCTGTTTCTGTCAGCTGACAACAGGACAAAGAATTTAAACAGACGATACTTTTCTTCATCATTACTAAATTCAGGAAGCATATAATACTTAGATACCTTTTCATCATTAAAGATATCAAACATAGCTTCCATATCACCATATCTTATTAATTTAAGTTCCAGTTTATCCATCAAGATTATTATAGACAATGTAAAGATTTTCTGCTCATGTAAATATTTACGCTATAGTAAGATAAAATATATAATGATTCAGAAAAGGAATGAATATATGCGTATAGTAATAAAAATCGGAACATCCACTCTGGCTCATCCAAGCGGACACCTTAATATCAAAAGAGTTGAACAATTATGCAAAGTAATTGCCGACATCAAAAATGCCGGCAATGAAATCATTATGGTCTCTTCTGGTGCCATT
This sequence comes from Erysipelotrichaceae bacterium, assembly GCA_051893275.1. Taxonomy (GTDB): domain Bacteria; phylum Bacillota_I; class Bacilli_A; order Erysipelotrichales; family Erysipelotrichaceae; genus Colivicinus. The sequence goes on from JBJFHC010000245.1 coordinate 709, forward strand.
GGCATGGGAGTAGGTAAGCTGGGGCTCAAAAGCCGTCCTAAAGACATGCCAACCAAACAGGCAGCTGCCGCTGTTGGACAGTGCGAACTGATGTATATCTATGACAAACTCTTCTCAGAATATCATCACAATGTAGCCCAATTGCTTATAACTAATGACAACTTCTCTGAAGAAGACCGCTACAGTAACTTCATCAATACTTTAAACAGACTGATGGAACTTGATGTAATACCCATTATTAATGAAAACGACACTATTGCCACTGAAGAAATTGCGGTAGGTGATAATGATACTCTGGCTGCCAAGGTAGCTTCAGCTGTATCAGCCAATATTCTGATTCTTTTATCAGATATTGATGGACTGTATACTGCCGATCCTCACAAACATAAGGATGCCCTAATCATACCAGAAGTAAATGAACTTAATGGTGAAATAACCAGACTTGCCACTGGTTCATTAACACCACAGGGAACAGGCGGCATGATTACTAAACTCAATGCTGCCAGAATATGTATGGAGAAAAACTGTGAAATGGTCATCACTAACGGCAACAATCCAAATGCCCTATATGATGTAATTGATGGAAAACAGGTAGGAACCCGTTTCAGGAAAAAATAAGCATGAAAGAAATGTTAGAAAAAGCCAGAGCCTGTACAGGTGAAATATCAAACCTGAGTACAGTTAAAAAGAATGAAGCTCTTAAATATATGGCTCTTTCATTAAGAGACAATAAAGACTTAATACTAAAAAATAACGAAACAGACTTAAATAATGCCAAAGATAAAATTTCTGAAGTAATGATGGATAGATTAAGACTCAATGAATCAAGAATTGAATCAATGGCCAAAGGCATTGAAGAAGTAATTGAACTAAAAGATCCAGTCAATGAAGTCTTAAATGAATATCATAAAGACAATGGCTTACTCATTAAAAAAGTAAGAGTACCCTTTGGTGTTATAGCCATAATCTATGAATCTAGACCAAATGTTACTTCAGATGTTGCAGCTTTATGTTTAAAAAGTGGCAACGTATCAGTATTAAGATCAGGCAAGGAAGCCTTTAATACCTCGAACACAATAGTAAAACTATTAAAAGAAGCTCTGATTAAAGCTGACATAAATCCCGATGCCATCAATCTGGTACAGGATACCACAAGACAGTCTGCCACTGATTTAATGACAGCTAGTGGCTATGTCGACCTGCTTATACCAAGAGGTGGCAAAGGTTTAATTGAAAACTGCGTAAAAAATGCCACTGTACCGGTAATTGAAACCGGACAGGGAATCTGCCATATCTATGTAGAAAAAACCGCTGACTTTAACAAGGCACTTAGAATAATAGAAAATGCCAAATGTTCAAGACCAAGTGTCTGCAATGCCGCTGAAGTACTCTTAATTGATGAAGATATTATTGATTCATTTATTCCACTTTTAATTAATAGACTCTCAGACAAAGTAGAATTCCGCTTTGACGAACTGTCTAATAAAATAGCTGATTCAAAACCAGCTTCCGATAC
>JBJFHC010000246.1:0-2207 GCA_051893275.1 Erysipelotrichaceae bacterium
CTGTTTCTTGTTAATAATAGTAAATACTTGATTAAAAAAATTCTTCCCTAATATTGTTATGGATAATAACTTGGCAAATTCCTCATTAAATTTTAAAATAGTTGTAAAAAGGTGCTTAAAAGTGACTGTTTTGGCCTTAAAGCGGGTGAAAAATAATTAAAAAAAGTTGAAACAGTTTTGAATGAAAATACCAGAAACAGGTGGTATAATCGCTGTTTCTGGCATGTCTCTGTGTAGTGTTCTGTTTGAAATAAGATGGATGCGGTTAATAACAGAATCGGTTTCTTTATTCTTTAAATAATAGAAGAAGCAGCAATATATCTTTGTATGTTTTATCTTAAGTACCAGGAATATCTAACATTTTCACTGCAGTGAAAATAATTTATGTTAGCTAAACATTAATTTCATGTTACCTAGAACGAAAATTTTACCTGCAGTATCATCATCTAATTTTAACAGTACGCAGGATTCGTTATGTGTATAGCCGTTATCAATAAGAGATTCAACGTCTCTTAGAGTTGCCTTCAGTCTTTCTTCTTCTCTGGCTCTGTGTGTTCCTGTATATGATTCCATAATAATGCTCTCTTCTTCAGGTTCTACTGGCTGAAAAGGCACTCCGGCAAGGTCACATAAGAATTCGTCGATGGCCAGAATTTTATCTTTAGTGTTTTCATCTATTTTAAGCAGCCTGCATGATCCTTCGAAGGAAAAACCGTTCTCGATTAAAACCTTAACATCTCTTAAGATTGTATTGATTCTGGCTTCTTCTCTGTATGACATATCTATTATGCCTTCAAAAACATTACTCATTGTTTCCGGTCTTTCTGGTTTAGATGGCAAGCCTAAAGTGCTGGCTGAAAATCCTCCAAAAACAATTATGTCATTTTTAGTTTTTTCATCTACATTAAGAAGTTCACAGGCTTCTTTGAAAGTATAATCTCTGGTAATAAGAGATTTGATATTTTGAACCAGCGTATCAAACCTACCTTTTTCTATTCCTTCGAGAATTCCAAAAGCTTCGGTTTTAATTTTTGTTTCTCTTCTAACCTTATAGATTTCGGACTGAAGAGTATTTTCTGTAGTTTCTTCCATGTGTACCTCCTGATAAAAAATGCCTTCGTATTTCTACAAAGACATTATAATATATTAAGATATCGTTTATCTGGACATGTTTTAGTTTTTTTCTTCAACCAGTTTTCGGTATTCTTCTTTAAGAGAAATATCATACCTGGCAATTTCAAAAGCTCTATCAAAATCAAGATTAAGTTCCTGCATCATCCCCCTCAGAGTAGCGATATTGTCAGCTTTAATCTTTTCATCTTTGGCTGCAAGAGCTTCTTCTTTAGTTTTAACCTCATCCTTAAGCCTGTTTATTTCTTTAGAATCCACTTCTCTATAAAATTCTGCTAGACCATTCACAATCATTTCCTCCCTGGCTTTCTGTCTAAAGTCAAAGTGCTGTTCCTCTTTAAGTAATTCTATTTTATCATTTTTATCCTTAAGCTTAGAGAATACGGTTGAGTAAAATGATACAAGTGGCTCTTTTTCTTTGTCTATCTTATCGTATTCATTCTTTATAAAACAGAATTGAAATTGTATATGTGAATTTAACTCAATATCGGTTATGATATTTCCCTCGATATCTGAGAGTCCTCCTCCCCAGATTATTGAAGTACCTGCATATCTGTCATCTCTAATAATCCACACACCATATATATCGGCTCCCAGCTCATATTCTGACTTATAAGGCGCTCTTTCCTGTGAAAAAAGATCGCAGCCATATTGTAGAGATCTATTTATAAGTTCTTTAATAGAGAGATGATAGAAGTTAGGTTCCATAAATATTCTGATATTTACTGGCCTGTCTTTAATCGAGAAAGTGACATCACTATACTTCTTTGAAGTATAAAGATCTTTTAAGGTACCGGTTTCGTTTGAGCTTTGTACCCTGATGTCACAGATAAGGTCGCCAGCTTTTTCATCTGTAAGTCCTTCATATTCTTTGAACAGACATTTGATAGTTCTGCCAAGAAAGTTTTCATCTGCGCATATTATTTTGGCAACTGCATCTTTTTCAATATCTTTGCCATGTTCTATTACTCCGCCAGCGTCAGAGTAAGTCTTTTTGTTTTTATGCTTTTTCATTTATAAAAATCCTCCTATATATGTTATTGTCAAAACTTATTCAAAATTCCTCACTTTTTTTC
>JBJFHC010000247.1:0-2198 GCA_051893275.1 Erysipelotrichaceae bacterium
TTCAAAAGTAATAAAAGTTTAAAAAAGATGCTATAATTTAGGCGGAAAAGGTATGGCCCCCTGGCCTCTTGGTGGCTGGGTGTGCGGGTAAACGTAAGGACCATATCTTTTTTTAGTCCAATTAGATTATTGCCTATAAGGAGGTTTTTATAATCTAATTCATCTTGCAGGTAGTCCTTCAATTCACTTCTTAGTTTGGTGAGTTATTTAGTAAAAAAGCGGCTGGCATATCACCAGCCAGTCGAGGCTCTTAACCCTCAACTTTTAATAAACAATGAACCATCTATCTTCAAAGGAGCTTTGCTTCCTTACGCCTTTATGATAATAAATGAAAGTGAAATAAAGATGTTTTGTATCTGTATTTTATGTGAAGCAATGGTATCATTATAGACATGGTAAAAGAATATGGATTTGATGCCTCCAGAAATGTAAGAGACCTTGGAGGATATAAGACTAAAGAGGGTAAAACAGTTAAATACGGCTTACTTATCAGGGGTATTGGTACCTCCAGATTTGTAACTGAGCATGATAAGAGGTTATTTGAGTCATTAAATATTAATACTATTCTGGACTTCAGGGCTAAGGGAGAAAGTGAATGTGCACCTGATGTAATCTATAACGCAAAGGAATATGTCAGAAGATCAGGCATGATTCATCCAGATGGCAGTGATATTGATTTCTCACCTAAGGGTATGATGAAGATGGAAGATATCTTTGAAAAGTCTTCGGCTGATATGGCATTTCCTTTAATCAAGAACGATGTTTTTAAGAAGTTCTATGAGGATATGTTCTTTAATGTTTCAGCCTATGGCAAGATGTTTGATATTCTCTTAGAAGGAAATGTACCACTTTATTATCACTGTTCAGCTGGGAAGGATAGAACAGGAGTGGCTTCTATTCTTATTCTATTGGCACTCGGTGTCAGAAGAAAGGATGCGGAAGCTGATTATCTTTATACCAATATCTGTCTTGAGGATTCAATCAATGAAGAAGTAAAGAAGTGTGAGGATAAGATTAAGGAAAATCCTGAACTGGAAAAGATTATCAGACATATCTTTGGAGTAGACTATGCCCTGATTGAAGATGTGATGAATGATATTGAACTTAAATATGGTGGCTATGCCGGTTATTTTGAAGATATTTTTGGTTTAGATAAATCAAAAATAAACAGATTAAGGCAACTATATACCGAATAACTAAACAAGAAGCTTATTTCAGCTTCTTGTTTTTGTCATAGGCTGCCTTGATGCAGTTTATTATAGTTCCTCTAAAACTATTTTCTTCAAGTACTCTTAAACCCTCAATAGTACTGCCACCAGGCGAGGTTACCTGGTCCTTTAATACACCCGGATGTAGATCAGTTTCCAGCTGCATAGAGGCTGAACCAAGTAATGTATATGAGGCATATTTGTAGGCCTTGGCTCTAGGCATGCCACAAAGTACTGCGCCATCTGCCATAGCCTCAATCAGTTCATAGACATAGGCAGGACCTGAACCAGATAAAGCCGAGGCAGCATCGATGAGTTTTTCTTCCAGAGAATCCAATAAGCCACAGTACTGCATATCCTTTAGCCAGATATTGAGTTTTTCTTCTGTTACCTTATCATTTATGCAGTAAGGGATAACGCCCTTGCCGATAGCGGTTGGGGTATTAGGCATGATACGGATAATTGGGATATCCAGATATTCTTCAATGTCTTTGATGTTTACTCCCGCCAGCATTGATACTACCACTGGTTTTCTTTTATTAATAATGTCTTTTAGTGGTTTGATTACTTCTTTGAGCATGTAGGGTTTAACGCCCAGGAAGATATATTCGCAGTTAGATGCTATATATTCATTAGTATCATATTTGATATTAAGTTCTGAAGCTAATGCCTTTGCCTTTCCTGATCTGTCAGAAAGTACTATGTCATTTGTTGATTTAATAAGTGATTTTACAATTGCCGAGCCCATATTGCCGGCACCGATAAAGCCATATTTCATCGAATCTGTCCATCTCCTTCAATAATATATTTATAGGTACATAATTCATTTAAGCCCATAGGACCTCGGGCATGCAGTTTGCCGGTTGAGATACCAATCTCACAGCCCAGTCCAAACTCCCCGCCATCCGTAAATCTGGTTGAGGCATTGACATAGACAGCAGCTGAGTCAATATGAGAGGTGAAGTACTGTTTAGAGTATTCATCATTTGT
>JBJFHC010000248.1:0-2198 GCA_051893275.1 Erysipelotrichaceae bacterium
GCGCTGGCAATTGGCGTGCTGGCCTGATTTTGTGGAGAAAGTTGATGCGTGATATGTATGAAGTATTGGACCGCTGGGGAGCATGGGCTGCAGCAGAAAATAGTGGTGTGGACTGGCAGCCGATAGCGGCTGGTTTCAAGGGACTTTTACCACACGGTAAAAAGTCACGTCTCCAGTGTGATGATGATGAAGGCATCATGATAGACGGTTGTGTGGCTCGGTTGCGAAAGTATAAACCAGAGGAATATGAGCTGATCATAGCTCACTTTGTTATTGGTATCTCATTACGCACTATTGCCAAGAAGAGAAGATGTTCAGATGGCACAATTAGGAAGGAATTGCAGACTGCCATGGGGTTTATCAGCGGTGTAATAATAACTATAAACCCCATTATGGTAGTTAATTAATGTGAATCCTATCACCAAGATAGTATAGTCCAAAAAATGTTGAAACAAGCATTTGCCATGTAAGGAATAAAAAGATAATGATATAGCACCAGTTTGCTATATCATTATTCAGTATGTTTATTAGTGGTGTGATAAAAGCGTTGAAAATCACTATGCATATGCTGAGGGCAGTTAAAAATGAAAATAACATGCACAGAAATAATCTTCTGGTAAGTTTCTCTTGAGTGTCAACAATTCTACCATTTTCTTTTGTTCGTGTAATTTTAATAAAAGGCGTGCCATTAGTTCCTATCAGAGGGTAGTCAATTTGTTCTCTGTTGAAAGTGGCTATTGCTGCAAGAGCTGCTATATAAAAACCTGGCAGATTTGATACAAATCCAGATATAGACTTAATAAAGCCGCCATCTTTTAGTAGGTCTGATGTGGGTATTTTAAATAAATAAAAGTAAAAAAAAGAAATCACAGCAAGCCCGGCAGGTGCATAAAAATCGTATGCGCACTTACCACTAATTCCCTTAATGAAAAGGTAACCAAACGGTCTAAATAAATGTGAAAATATACTAATCATATTAGCCTCACATGACCTCGATAATCTTATTCACAAACTCCATGTTAATACTATCATAAGAATCCTTTAAGCGCGAAGAAAAACCATTTATTACACTCTTTTTGATAAATGTTTTTTCCAGCCCATCGAGCCTTACATTTGAAGTTTGAAGGTCAACTTGTCTTGTGAATCCTGTCTCTGGCTCTTTGAATTTTATTTTTATTAAGTCATAACCTCCATTTTTATCTTCTTTAAAGAAGTTTGAGACAGATTTTATCCATCCAAGGACATTGTTGGGGCCATGGTTTGGTACTAAGCGTAAAGTACTTTCTTTAGGAATAATAGCCGCGTTAACATCTGGCGCATTAATAGTTCTGTATTCATTCTTTACCAAAACGACATCAGAAAGTCCTTCTTTATTTATTTTATTGAACAAATCTTCATCTAGCTTTCCAGATATATCAAAGACTGGCTTGTATAATACTTTTATTTTTTTCTTTGTTAAACTTGATACTTCATTTGTTAAAGTGTTACATGAAAAGATATCTTCATTATCTTTGGCTACGTTAAAGAGAACTTTATTCAGGAAACCATTTATTTTTGCTGTGGAAACTCCTGGTATTGGCATAAAACTCATGTCATAGGTTCGCATATTTCCGTCTAGAGAAATAATCATATGAGAAGAAACTTCGTAACCTTCACCTTCCTCATGTTTTGGTGATATTTCGGTACGAACATCTGTATTAATGTTTTTTAACACAGTAGTGCTTCCATTTTTATCTACAGCATTAATTAAAAGACCAAGATGGCTGGGTTTTTTATCGGCTCTGTTTGATAAGAAGATTACATCTTGCAAAGTTAAAACTAAGTCTCCTTTTTCATAACTGTGCATCATTGCTTTACAACGTACTATTTTAGAAGCGAGTTCACGCATTGTTGGTACCGGGCAAACACAGTTCGATCTGATGCTATCATCAATTTTCTGTGTACGGTATTGTGTATCGATCGTAATAGTATGATGAGTTATTACTCTACTGAATGCGTCCAGTGTAGCCATTTCAAAATATCCGCTTCTTTGCTGTTTTTATATGGAGAAAGTTTACATAACCACTAACGCGTACGCAAAAACTATTGTATCGTGTTAAGAGTGGTTACTTCGCCACACAACTTAAACCCGCCGCTGAGCGGTTTTTTTGTACCTGTAAACTTGGTGCAGTACAGTAAACACGCTGGTGGTCGTGAAT
>JBJFHC010000249.1:0-8575 GCA_051893275.1 Erysipelotrichaceae bacterium
GTCAGCAACTTCGCAGGACTTGTAATATAATCAAAATTTCTCATAGGAATCTCCTTCATTTCGGATTTATCTCCATCATTTTAGTAATAAATGATGGAGATTTCAATAGATATGATGGAGGAAAGAATTAATTCCCATAAATCACTACCAGTCTGGAATTAAATTTCTCAATTCAGCAAATAAAATCATCCCAATGTCAGTCAGTACAAAAACGCAGCCAATTCCTCAACTAAAATGATAAAAACATAAAAAGTAAGATATTAATAAAAAAGAATATCATTTTATGGATGTACCCCAATTTTCGGACAATAATAAAAACACGTTTTAAGAATCGCTGGCTCTGTATTCAACCGGTGTAAGACCTGTTTCCTGTTTAAATATTCTGGAGAAGTAGTGCTGAGAAGAATAGCCTGCTTTTTCACTTACTTCATTAATGGATAAGCTTCTATCGTTTTTCAACAGCTCTCTGGCATAATTCAGACGTCGGGTATTAACTATTTCATTAAAGGATGTACCTGTTTCCTTTTTAATCAGCCTGGATATGTAACTTGAAGAAAAACTGTATTTCTTTGCGATGCTTTCAAGGGAAAAAGAAGGATCATTAAAACATTCATCTATCATTTTCATGATGCTGATATTAAGCTTAGACTCCATCTGTACTGGTGCGACAATAGAAGAGAGATGCTCATTATTCTGTATCTGCACAATACAGTTATCGATAGCCTTGGCTAAAGCGGATCTGTTTACCGGCTTTAAAAGATAATCCACAACCCCCAGTCTGATTGCCTTCTGGGCGTAATTAAAATCACTGTAGCCAGAGACAATAATGTAGAAAACCTGCTGCTCAGTCTCTTTCACGGTTTCAATAACTTCCAGACCATCCTTAAAAGGCAGATTTATATCCATTAAGACAATCTGTGGTTTAAGGTTGATAACCTTATTTATAGCCTCTATACCATCCCTGCCATAGCCGACTATTTCAATATCATTCCTGATTGATTTTACATATTCAGTTAAACCCTCTCTGGAAATAGCTTCATCATCACATATCAGTAATCTGTACATTAAATATCCCCTTCCCTCAGTTTTGGGAAAACAACCTTGACACAGGTACCCTTATGAGGTTCACTCTTAATACTCAAACCATAGTTATCACCATAGGTTAAACGAATACGCTGATTCACATTATATAGACCATACTTATGAAGATTAATATTATCCAGACCCTCAAGAACATCATTTAATGTATTCTCATCCATGCCTATACCGTTATCTTTTACATAAGCTACAATATCATTATCGCTTTCTTCTACTTTAATATTCAGTATACCACCCTGCCCTTTTGGCCTTAAACCATGGGTTATGGCATTTTCCACCAGTGGCTGCAGTATTACTTTAAGCGAATAATAATTTAATAAGCTTTCAGGACATTCAATACTATAGCTGAATACATCCTTAAAACGAATACTCTGAATGCTGATATAACTCTGCACATGGTGCAGTTCCTGTTCGATGGTAATGAACTCATTACCATCGCTAAGGCTTATGCGATAAAAATCGCATAAGGAGGTTATGAGATTTTCCATGTCTTCATCATGATATTTGACTGCTTTCCAGTTTAAAGTATCTAATGTATTATAAAGAAAGTGTGGATTAATCTGAGACTGCAGAATCTTTATTTCCGATAATCTTAGTGCCTTGGCATCTTTTTCTTTGTTCTTAATGAGTTCTTTTATCTGAGTAATTAATGAATTAAAGGAGTCTGATAAAGAATTGATTTCAGTTATAGAGCTTTCCTTAGCCACTACTTCTAAAGATGAGGAGGCATCAATAATTACTTCATTTAAATCAGTTATAGGTTTGGCGATTGTTTTAGAGATTCTTAAAGATTCAATAAGACAGATTACCATCAGTATAACAAACACAATAAAGAGTACTGTTAAGAGATTTATAAGTGAGGCATAGAGTATTGAGTTACTTACTTTTGTGCAGAGGTACCAGCTGTCGGTATTGTTGATTCTGGTACAGAAATAGGTACAGTCTTTATATCTTTGAGATGTTCTGTGATCTGAAAAAATAGATACAGTAATATCTATATCATCACTGCTGATATTGTCTGATTTGGTATATAAGTTGCCTTCGTTGTCTACAATAAAGGAAGTACCCTGATAGAAAGATATTGACTCACAGATTTCGGTGAGACGGTTTAAGTTGATGGCGGCATTGATAAAGCCAAAGTAGTTTCCGTCTTTCTTTAAGGGATAGTGAATAAGCGCAATATCAGCACTGTCGGTCTTGGATATTACGGGAATGGATAATATATACTGTTTATCAGTATTCTTGCCTTCCTGGAAGTAGTCTCTGTTAGAGATGTCAATATACTGGTCTTTAGAGACATAGCCAATACCACTTTCATCTCCTATCGCAAAGGTTCCCCAGCTGTTTCCATAGCTTAGGCCTACCGTGAGGTTTAGTCTGTCGACGAAGAGTCTTATTTCATCAAGATTGAAGTTCTGTATCTCATTGGCCTGTTCAATTATTTCCAGCTGATTGACATTGGTGTTGAGCCAGTCGGATATTTCATTGGCTTTGGATGCGAAAAGCTGAGCGGAAAGAGTGCTTACATTTTTGTCTGTCTGATGGGAAACAGTTATTGTGGTTATTACCGAGAATATTAGAAAGGCAGCTGTCATGAATAAAGATAGGGTTCTGGTTATTCTGGTTTTTATATTCATCTAATCAATTGTAACTTTTGTGAATAAATTAATAAATAGGAAAAATAGTACAAAAACTGGAAAAATAGTCCAAAGATTAAAGCGATACTTTGTGATTAAATTAACCAGGAGGAAAAATTAAATGAAAAAATTTATTAAAATCGTCCTTGCGGCTATGATGGTTTTATCACTTTCTGCCTGTGCAAAAACTGAAGAACCTGTAGCTGATACAAATAAGGACAGCGCTTATGATGTAATTGTGATTGGTTCTGGTGCTGCCGGATTATCAGCTGCCGTTGAAGCCAATGCGGCTGGAAGCTCAGTACTGGTTCTTGAGAAGATGGGTTTCTTAGGTGGTTCTACATTACTGTCTGGTGGTGAAATGGCTGCCCCAGGCAACTGGATTCAGGAAGCTGAAGGCATTGAAGACGGTGCTGACATGTTCTATGAAGATATCTTAAATGGTGGTGGCAATATTGCCGATACAGAACTGGTAAGAGTTCTGGCTGACAACGCCTTAAGCGCAGCTGAATGGTTAAGAGATGATATCAATGTAACCTTTGAAGACAAGATGCTGTTCTTTGGTGGGCATTCAGTAAAGAGATCTTTAGTTCCACTTAATGAATCAGGTGTTGAAATCATTACTAAGCTTCAGGCTAAGTGTGAAGAACTTGGTGTAACTATCAATAAAAACTCAAAGGTTGTAGAACTTACTATGACTGATGGAAGAGTTACTGGTGTAAAGACAGAAGATGGTACAGAATATACTGCCAATAAGGGTGTTGTTCTGGCAACAGGTGGATTTGCCTCAAGTGTTGAAATGAGAAATGAATACAACCCAGCATATGGTGAAGGTTTCCTTTCAACAGCTTCAGTAGCTGCCACTGGTGATGGCATCAAGCTGGCTACAGCTGTAGGTGCTGGCTTAACTGGTATGGAATATATCCAGCCATATCCTGTATGTGATATTACAAGTGGTTTACTTCTTTATGTTGGTGATATTAGATTAGATTCAAGAGCTATCATGGTTAATCTTGATGGCAAGAGATTTGTGGAAGAATTAAGCACCAGAGATGCAATCTCTAATGCCGTAATTGCCCAGGAAGGTGGCGTATCTTATATGTTCTGGGATGAAGATGGCATGAGAGCTACCAACTATGATGTTCTGCATGAAAAAGAATTTAACAAGCTGGTAGAAGATGGTCATCTGGTTAAGGCTGATACAATTGAAGAAGCCTGCGCATTCTTCGGTATCAACTATGAAAATATGATGGAAACATTAAAGACCTGGAATGAAAATGCAGCCAAGGGTGCTGACAACGGTAAGGAAATTGATGAATTTGGCTACCGTTCAAAGATGACTGCCTTCAACCTGGAAGAAGGTCCATACTATTTCATGGTATCTACTCCAAGTATCCATTACACAATGGGTGGTGTTACTATCAATACTAAGGCTGAAGTACTTGATGAAGCTGGCAATGTAATCCCTGGATTATTCGCAGCTGGTGAGGTTACTGGCGGTATCCATGGTACAAACAGACTTGGTTCTGACGCCATTGCGGACTGTGTAGTATATGGCAGAATTGCCGGTCAGTCGGCAGCTGCAGCTGAGTAATAAATTCAGCGTTCGTATTTAAAAATAAAATACTATAATATAAGTAGAGATAGAATGTCCCGTTGCAAAGTGGTGCGGCGGTCCATTCTATCTTTTTAAATAATACTTTCTTCAATCATATAAATATCGTATAATTAGAGCACAGATAGAACATCCCGTGTCAAAGTACTGAGGCGGTTTATGTTCTATCTTTTTTTAGATAACGAGTTCGTATTTACTAAAACTATAGTATAATGACACTAAAGTCAGAGCAGGTCGCAGCAAAGTGGTGCGGCGGTTTGTTCTGACTTTCTGTTGAAGTTATGCCTAAAATTTTACTCTTGATATATTTAAAAACTGTATTCGTATTAAAGAAAAATATATTATAATAGAAATACAGATAGAACAGGTCGTTGCAAAGTACTGTGGCGGTTTGTTCTATCTTTTGTTATTGTGCAAAATATCAACAATGTGGGTGTTTCTAACAACAATTACATCTCCAACAAAACGGCTAAGAATCATTCGCTTTGATACAGATTCAATAACCTCAAAATCGCTATTGGAAAGATAAGTACAATCAAGAATCATGCCGCCAGGATTATCAATGATTTGATCCTTAATATTGGTGAATTGATTATCTATGGTCCTTTTACCAGAACCAGTTGGAGTCTTAAGGTCCCATAATTTTCCATCCCACAGGAAATCTGCCGTCTTTACTCCGTCTACTTCGCTTTCACTTAGTAGTACTACAACGCCACCAAATTTTTTAACCAGCCACTTTGCGCACTCCAATTCATTTGTGTGGTCATTCTTGCCGTAGTAATCATCCTGGGCAATGATGCTCCCTACCATGGCGTCATTGTTTTTTAAATACTCTGAATGTACATTATCAACAAGTTCAGAATACTTTTTTTAACTCAGCTCTTTGTTTTCTTTAACCTCCACAAGGGCTGTATCTGATTTATTTAACTTTTGTAAATTTAGATTCTCCATATTAATGTTATTGTCAAAAATATGGCAGATTCCTCACCTGAAATGAAGAAATTTAATAAAAGTTGAATAAATTATGAAAAAACATGTCATTTAGACATGTAAATTCTTCTGATTCTGGCTGATTCAAATACTTCTGAATCATTCAGATAATGCTGTACCAGGTCACGGATAAACCAGATATGGTATTGTGCTTCACTGTTTGGTACCGCTAAAGAAGGATAGCCGGTACCTCTTTGCAGGTAGTCATCAGTGATGATGGTATATTCTTTATCTTCTTCTATTGTTATATTGTTTACTGTTATGTTGAATGGTTTCTGAGTAATTTTTACGTTATAAGAATAACCCAGTGTACCAAGAGTGGTTCCTCTAAATCCTGGTCCTCTGCCGTTTTGTCTGATATGTTCCTTATCAAAGGAAAGCTTTACAGCTTCAATAATATTTCTGCCTTTGACTTTATAGATGGCAGGATTTAATTTAGATGGAAAGTTTTGAATCAGGCTTTTACGGGATACAGGTTTTAATAATGGTCCTTCACTTATGCCGGCATGCATAATGGCTAAATCACCACCAAACTTCTTTAAGAGTGCATCACAGATGAAGTTGGTGAGCTCACTTTCTGTATAGGGATTGAAATTTAAGTCTGAGACTGTTTCAAGTTCTTTGGATAATAGAGAATCAGCATACTCTTTCATTTCATTGAGTTTCTTATCGAATATTGAATCTGTAACATCATTAAGTTTAATAAGTTTTGAATCTGTTTTTATGATGGAATCATCCTTAAGGTTTAAAGTAATAACGCCCAGATATTCACCCATGCCAGTCTGCAGGAGTTTTTCTTCATTTATTACTTCATGGGAATGTCCACCCAGACAGAAATCTATTTCATTATATTTATTGAGAAGGTATCTTTCGATATTGGATCCACTGTGCGAAAGCAATAGGCAATAATCGTACTTATCTTTATTTAGCTCTAATTCATGTTTAATATAGTCTTCTGGCGGATTAATCTTTAGATTGCCCATCATGGAGAAAACATTATAGCCATTGTCTTCCGTTTTGTGAGAATAGAATGGGGATATGCCGATTATTAAAAGTTTTCTATTCATTCTTTCGATTATTAATGATGGTTTAATATTGTTTAAACGGTTTCCTTCATTGTCTGTAAGGTTGCATGAAAGAAGCGGAAGCTTAGATCCTAACTTTATCAGGGCATCATGTGAAAGATCTATTTCGCCATTGCCCACTGCCATGGCGGTAATGGGAATATCATCATAAAGATCGGCTGCAGTATAGGCTTTATCGCACTGGATGATAAGGTCCTTAAGGTCTGAGAAATCCCCACCATCCAGATAGATGTCATCTTCAGTCATGTGCTGATTGAGATAATATCTGACTTTCTTTAAAAAGCTGTAATTTGCGTGTATGTCGTTTGTATAGTAGATTTTCATCAATAATATATTAATACAGATCAGGCTGATTTTGGTGTTCCGGTTTTCTGTGAAGAGTTTGGTATACGGGTATTGATGTTCTTCTCAACTTCGGGATTGATTTCATGAGCCTTGATTAAGGCCATCTTAGTCAGATTTGGACCGATTAGTTCATAAATCAGAACTGAGAACAGTACGACATTGCGGATAACATCACCCTGAACAAGTTCAGCTGCTTCAGCCGCCATTCCCAAGGCTACGCCAGCCTGAGGAAGTAATGTGATTCCCAGATATTTCTGAATTTCATCTGAGCATTTAGAAAATCTCGATGAGAGATAGGCTCCAGATATTTTACCGACAGTTCTTAATAATATAAATAATAAACCAAGCAGAAGAACTGTTGAATTGGAGATAACACCCAGATTAAGTTGGGCACCTGAGATGACAAAGAATAGGATGTTAAGTGGTGATGACCAGCGGTCTGCCCTGTCCATCAGTTCTTCAGATGCATCACAGATATTACAGAACACAGCTCCAAGCAGCATACAGCATAGTAGAAGTGAGAAAGATACATTTACTGTACCAATCTTGAAGCTTGTGGAAGCTATGCCTACTGTCAGGACTACAAAGGCAACCGCAACGGAAAGTCTTTTTGAACGGGAATGGAAATAGATTTCAACCTTGTTCATAATAAGACCCATCAGCACACCTAATAATACTGTGGCGATAAGTTCAGTTAATGGTTCAATCAGTATTGAAGTTAAAGACAGACTGCCTGATTCTAAAGCCGAGGCAATGCCAAATGAAAGCGCAAATACTACAAGGCCTACCGCATCATCAATGGCGACAACCATCAACAGAAGCTTGGTCAAAGGACCACTGGCTTTATATTGTTTAACTACCATTAAAGTGGCAGCTGGTGCTGTAGCGGCAGCTATGGCACCAAGCACAATTGCACTGGAAATGCCGATGATATCTGGGAATAAGTAATGCAGTATTATTAATCCCAGATCAACAATGACAGTGGTAATTAAAGCCTGTCCTATTCCGACAATGAAGGCCTGTCTGCCCATGGCCTTCAGATCACTGATTCTGAACTCATTGCCAATCAGGAAGGCAATGAAGCCAAGTGCACAGGATGTAATGATTTCTGTTTTATCCAGTATTGAGTTATTTAAGATATTTAATACATAAGGTCCGATAATCAGGCCAGCCACAAGATATGAAGTTACCGCTGGGAGATTTACAAGTTTTGCCAGACGTGACATCAGTAAGCCTGCAAGTACAGCCAGGGATAGTGATATAAGTAATGTATCCATATATGTACCCCCTTTAATGGACATATACTGTTATACACCTAATAGAAAAAAGCGAATGAGAAAAATTTTTCGAAGATAAAAAAACGGGCATAGCCCGCTATCTTCTGAGTGAAAACGATGTAAATTCAAACATATCATATCTATGTCTGGAGAAAGAATATTCAAAAGGTGTGCCATTATCCAGATAGGCAATCTGTTCCACTTCCAGTACCGGTTCATTAGGCTTAAGACGAAGTTCTTTCTGGTCTGTTTCGTTAGAAACATCAGCTCGAACAGTTTTCTGAGCGGAGGCAATTCTTAAGCCCAGTTTTGTTTCAATATATTCATAGACTGAGCCATTTAATACATTAACCGTAATGCCTGGAATAGTTGAGGGTGCCATATAGGTTTTTTCAATTACATGTGGTACATTGTCAATATAACGCAGACGGATGATTTCATAGACGGGATCATCTTTTTTTATATTGAGTATTTCAGCTATCTTTCTGTCGGCAAAGATATATCTGAATTCCAGAATCTTGGATGAGG
>JBJFHC010000250.1:0-8573 GCA_051893275.1 Erysipelotrichaceae bacterium
ACTTTCATAACCATTAATGAAAGCTTGAGATATTCCTCACACTTGGCATAGTCTTTGTTTTCATACATTTCCCTGTAGTTGGTGAATGTATCATAGAACTTGTCATCATTATGGAAGTCTTTATGTACACTTTCCTGACCGTTAAGATTCAGGTCGTAGCTGTCAAAGATAGAAGAATGACCATTGTAGCAGATATAGCCGTTTTCACCGACAATATTGACATAGTTCATGGAATTTCCATCTTTGCAGGCAATATTGGAAGAAATAAAGCCATCATACTGCAGTATTGCGTTACCGGAAATATCAATACCATCAACCTTGTTACAGTAGTAGGCACATTTTTTTGGCATGCCAAATAGGCCAAGGACAAAGGAAAGATTGTAGACGTTGATATCCATTAAGGCACCACCAGAAGTTTCCAGTGAGAATGTGTTCTGTGGCTTGCCAGCCTTGAAGTCATCATATTTGCTGGAATACTTAGAGAAATTCAAGTCTACCATTCTGACTGGTTCAATCTTCTTTAAGTCCTCCTTAAGATAAGTATAGGCCTTATTGTGTGGTACCTTGTTGTTTTCGAAAAGGAATACCTTATTATCCAAGGCCAGCTTTACAATTTCGGTTGCCTGCTTAAGATTAGAACACATTGGCTTTTCTATAATTACATTCTTTTTAGCCAGGATAGCTTTCTTGGCATATTCATAGTGTTTATTGTTTGGGGTTGCGATATAGACAAAGTCATAGGCATTTGAAGTTAAAACACGGTCATAGTCATTAGAATAATACTGAACACCGTTGCTTTCGGCAAAATCTTTAACTCTTTCCAGATCTCTTCCTACACAGGCAAATACTTCAATACCTGCATTTTTGAATGATTTGATGCATGAACTTACAATTGAACTTGTTCCTACTGTAACTACTTTCATAATAATAATTCTCCTTTGGTTATTTTCAGAAAGCTGATGTTGTCTTCAATCAGCTTTCTATTCATTTTTCTTACGGCATTGATATCATCAACCGTCAGTATCGCAGCACTTAAGCCAAATGCCACCGCCTCATCTTCGCTTTTATTCTGTGACAGAGCAAAGATATAGTTTCCTAACAGGGCATCGCCTGCTCCGGTAACATTAACCGGGTTTTCTCTTTGGGCATGATGGCTATAGCTTAACGCCTTATGCTCATCAATACTGTAGACTGTATTTCCTGAAGAAATCAGAAATTTCTTTAAGCCTCTGTGCATTAGAATACGGGCTGCTTCTTTTATATCAGCTTCATTTTCTATTTTTATTCCGCTTAAGGCTTCAGCTTCCAGCCTATTTAATTTTACAATATCAATTCTATCTAATAAATTATTTATTTTCATTACTTTTGAAGTAGATATTGCATCAAATACCTTGATACCCTTCAAGTTATTGCAGATATAATCAATAATCTCTTCATTCAGATTGGCATCAAAAATCAGATAGTCATCATCCTTGATAACATTTACCAATAATGAAAGCTGATTATAATCCATTTCATCAAGTATTGAGGTATCTGAACAGGCTACATACATATCTTTGCTGTTTAATACAGCAATATAGGATGCGGTAGGTCTATTGTCAACGATCTTAGAATACTGCAGATGCACACCCTTGTTGTTTAAGGCTTCATACATTTCCCTGCCATAAGGATCTGAAGAAAAGACAGATACAAAATAGGGTTTTGCCTCCAGATTGGCTATATTATCCAGAATGTTTCTGCCTACCCCGCCAAAAGAAAAGCTGATATCTGAAGGATTAGAGTCATATAATATTACACTGTCATTTTTTACCTTGGCATAAATGTCAAGATTAGCTCCGCCGAATACATATATCGCCATATTTATTCTCCATAGAGATACTCAAATATCTTGAGAGCATCATTTATATTGTTATGCATATAATATTCACCATCGGCATTTGCCAGTAATAAAAGATATGACCTGTTGTTAACCTGATAGAGAACAGCCAGATTAAGTCCTGCCTCATAGGTAAAACCAGTCTTGCCACCCAGTACATCGACATAGCCATTGTGATATAAAGCATAAAGTGAAGACTGATAGGTTCCGCTCTCCCCATAATGAACCAGAGTCTTAAGAACCTTCTTACCGGTATCATATTTTAGGGTATCAATAATCAGGGAAGTATAATCTTCCATGGTTGTATAAAGATTATCATCATGCAAGCCGGTAGTATTTACAAAGGAGGAATCCTTTAATTCAAGTTCTTTTGAAAGCTTGTTCATTTCATCGATAAGATTAATATTATTGCCATCACAATAGTTCTCTAAAGCCAGAGCTGCATCAGCGCCTGAAGGAAGTATCAGGGCATAGAGCAGTTCTTCCAGAGAATACTCCCTGTTGACGGAAAGACCGGCTATTGAAGCATTCTGAGCAATAAGTTCATTATATTGAGCACTGGAATAGCTTGATGTACTGTTTACGTCTTCTACATTATGGAGCAAAGCATCCATGGTAACTACCTTGGTTAAAGAAGCCGGATAGAATCTTTCATCTGTTTTATCACCATATAGTACTTTAAAATCATTGAGTCTTATAAGAAGATATTTATCACTTGATAAATCCAGATCCAGTTTTTCCATTTGGGAATAGTCTATATTATTCAGATCATCAGGATTAATGTTTACTGTCTTTGTCTTATAAGTAAAAATAATAAAACCAAGACTTATACAGGCACAGAGACTTAACAGTATCAGCAGATTAATCACATTCAGTTTTCTTTTCTTTTTAGCCATATATTTCATTATAAACGAAAAGTGAAGTATAATCTAAGATATGAAAAACAAATTAACTAAAATCATCTGCATTCTCTCGATGCTGCTTATAATGACAGGATGCATGAAAACAAATATTGACATTAATGTAAATTCTGATGGAACTTATACCACCAGCGGCTACTTCTATGTTGAAGAAAAATATCTGACCGATCTTAACATGACCATGAATGATGTCTTATCCCTGCTGGATGATGCCGGTTTCCATCTGACACAGGGTGATTGGGAAAACTCAGATACCATGTTTGAGGATGCAAACTACACAGGCATCAAATTCTCCTATACTAGTGGCGATCTGTTAAATGTCAGTGTAGATGGAGGAATTAAGAAAATCTATCTTAATACCTATGACTTCCCAAGTGAGGTACCAGATCGAATAAAGCTTAATGTACTGGAAGATGATATTTCAGATTACGATCTTCTGAAAAGCCTGGGTATTGAAGCTACGATGAATATCACTTTCCCTGGCAAAATACTGGAATACAATAATGGTGAAAAGACAGCCTACAATAAACTGAAGATTGATCTTCTTGAGAACTATAATGATGTTGAAGTGGTATCCTATGCCTCACTTCTGAACTTCCTGTTCTTTGCCCTGGCACTGGTAGCTGTTGTGCTGGTTATTGTGATTTACTATAAGAAGCGTATCAAGACAATAGGCAGGAAAAATGAACATCTCAAATCAAATGAAAACAAGGATTAAATCCTTGTTTTTTTAACACTTTGTCTCAATGCTGCAGGCATTTGAAGTCTTGAATACTGTTTCAAGCTTCTCTTTCTGCTCAGCTTTTATCTGCTCTGTAAGTTCCTCGTTGGCTTCGGTCTGTGAATCAGCCTGGGCATCTGTCATCTGAATAATGTCACCATTTTCAATATGCATATATAATGGCACATAGACTCTTTTTTCACCAACCATTACTTCTTCATCGCCATCCATCAAAACATAATCATCAAGATAGGCATCAAAGTATTCCAGGAACTTATAGTAGTTAGAATCACCTTCTACTTTCTTTACCAGGTTTCCATTGACAATTGAATATGAATCTCTGAAGATTTCATTGCCGTTTTCATCCCAGACATTCAGATAATAGATAGTATCGATATTGTTTTCTTTGGCTGTCTCAATGGCCATTTCAATGCTTGATCTGCACCATGGACATAAAGGGGAACCTAAATAAAGATAGAAATTTTCTTTGTCTTCAATCTTCTTAATCAGTTCATCTGAAGTGATATAGACAAAGGGATTGTCTTCATCAATTGATACAGTTCTGTTTTCCAGCCCGGTTTTTTCTCTTATTTTGCCATTATAGCTTTCATATTCTTCTTTTATTTTTTTGGCATCAGAAACAGTATCTTTCTTAACTGTGCAGGCTACAAGCAGTAAAGCCAGTCCGGCAATAAATAACGCTTTTTTCATCTTTTCCTCCATTTAGAACATTGAACTATAGAATTCATATGTTTTTAATTTTATTTCGCTGTTGAAAATAAAGAAGTCTATATTGAGTTTAAAGTCTTCTTTTGTATATTCAACATCTTTTATTAAACCATAATTATTGAAGTTTGCCTTATTTATTAATCTGAATTTTCTGAGAACTTCACTCTCCATTATTTTTTCTCCATTAAGATGATTGTTACAGATGAAACCACCTTTTGAATTAGACAGTGAATAAATCTTCTTGTTTCCACAGACTACACAGCCATCAATATTTGGCTTAATTCCATGAATATAGGACATATAGGAAACATATAGGGAGCCTAAAAGATACATATTCTCTTCGTTTATATTATTTAAAAGAATAAACAGGTTATCAAACATATTGTCTTCATAGAATTCTCCTGATTTAAGAGTTATTTCAAACATGATGTTCTTGAAAGACATTAATTTTAAATTATTTAGGTTATAGAAACTGTTTAACAGTTTATTTCCATGGGCAGTATAGATGGTTCTGTCATCTTTGAGATCGATAATGAATTCATAAATATTGCCTTCATAGAAATGAGAATGTGAAGTCATTTTGCGGGCTGATTTTGCGACTATACTGATAAAACCTGCTTCTTTGCACAGGCAGTTTAGAAGCAGGTCATTTTCCCTGTATTCATTTATTGAAAGTACTATTGCGTTTACTTTATCGTTCATTTCTCAATAAAATAGCCAAGTTCAAAGAGTTTCTTATCCTTATTCAGCCAGTCTTCATCTACTCTGACATAGAGTGAAAGGAAGCATTTCTTGCCATATATCTTGGTGATTTCTGAAGAAGCTGCATCATTGATTCTTTTAAGCATTGAACCGCCCTTGCCTATAATAATGCCCTTGTGAGAGTTTTTATTAACCGTGATAGTGGCTTCAATTTTGATTCTTTTTTCGGTCTGTTTCAGGGTATCAATACTTACAGCTGTCAGATGCGGTATTTCTTTTTCGGTATTCATGATTATCTTTTCACGGATAATTTCAGAAATCATAAACTGATCAGAATTAACACTTACCGTATCACTTGGATAATAGGCAACTGAATCAGTAAGATAGTTTAAAGTAGTATTAATCAGATCATGGAGATTGTCTTTTGTCTTGGCGGAAATAGGTATTATTTCGGCAAAGTCATAGTTATTTTCCCCATAGGCCAGTCGCTGTATCAGCTTGTCGTTGCTGATTTCATCTATCTTGTTTACCAGCAGGAAGATAGGCACTTCATAGCTGAAGAGTTTATCCAGAATATCACGGTCATCATCTCTTAAGCCGGAATTGCCGTCAACCAGATAATAGATTATATCAGCACCAAAAGCCTGATTGTAGGCTTCTTTGTTCATATAGGTACCAAGATGGGTGCTTGGATCATGAATGCCCGGTGTATCGACAAAGACTATCTGATAGTCTTCACCATTCATAATGCCCAGGATGGCATTTCTGGTAGTCTGGGCTTTAGGAGCAGTTATGGCGATTTTTCTGTCGAGCAGCGAGTTTAATAAAGTTGATTTGCCGGCATTTGGTTTTCCGACAATCGTTACAAAACCAGATTTCATTTAAATTACTTCCTCCCTGTCAAAAGACATTGGCAGAAGTTCGCCAATATTGGTTTCAATAGTTTCTTTACCATTTGATAGAATTACCGGTACTTCTTTGCCGATAAGTTCATTTAGTACCTGACGGCAGATGCCACATGGTGCCGTTATATTTTCGGCTTCGGTGACAATAGCCAGAGCCTCAAATTCACCCAATCTGTAGCCGTTGGAGTAGGCTGAAAAAACAGCTGAACGCTCAGCACAGTTAGTTGCCCCAAAGGAGGCATTTTCAATGTTTGAGCCTAAAAAAGTTGTACCATCTTTGCACAGCAGACAGGCACCTACTTTAAAGTTTGAATATGGTGCATAGGCATTTTCTAAGGCTTTGAAAGCCAGATCAATGATTCCCTGATATTTTTGCATCTTATTATAACCTCCTTATCAGACATAATATGCATACTGCAAGCGAGGCTATACCACATACAAGTACCGCCGCACTTCCCAGATCCTTGATTAACTTGATTTTTTCATTGTATTCACTGGTATATAGATTACAGAGATGTTCAATAATTGAATTAAATATTTCCGAAGATATAACCATTCCTATACAGATAATAAAAGCCAGCCATTCATAGAAATCTAGATGGATTATAATTCCACCGATTACAGCCATTATACCCAGAATAAGCTGTATTACAATCGATTTATCTTTCAGACAGGCTTTAAGTCCTTCAAAAGCATATTTGAATTTATTAATCATTTAAGATCTCCAATAATTTTATCCTGAAGATCAAACATCTCTTTTTCTTCTTCCTTCGTCATATGATCATAACCGCTAAGATGGAGCATGCCGTGCACAAAAAGGAAACAGAATTCTCTTTTCTCAGAATGACCATATTTCTTAGCCTGTGACTTTACCCTGTCAACATTGATGAAAATATCGCCAAGATAGCTATTATCACCAAATTCGCCATCATAATCAATTTCGGCAAAAGATATAACATCGGTTTCTCTGTCAATATTGCGGTATTGCCTGTTGATATTGTGAATCTTCTTGCGTCCTACAATAATGAGACTGGCATCTTTTTCATCATCTTTTCCCAGTACTTTAAGTGTTTCATTATAGTAGTACTGGATATCTTTGAAATATTTTTCCAGGTATCTGGTTCTGGTCTGATCAATAATTTCTAACATGCCTTTATTTTACTTCATTTCCCGATATTATTCACTTCAATTTCACACAGCCCATCGATAATATAACTTGTATCGGAGGTACAAAATTTATGAAGTTAAATTTTAAAACGATTTTAGTAATATTCCTAGTTGGACTGTTGGGTGGTGTTGTCGGAACCTTCTCAGTGGTTGAAATAAATAAGGCTACAGGCAACAAAATCATTGAACAGGATTCATCAATCAACATTCAGACTGTTAACTATCCCAATATTGAAACATCTAATTACACCGAGGCTATCAAGAAAGCCTATAACACTGTTGTAGAAATAAGCTGCACAGTCCAGACCCAGTCCTTCTTTGGCACCAGTCAGGGAACATCTCTTGGTTCTGGCGTAATTATTTCTTCTGATGGCTATATAGTAACCAACAATCATGTCGTATCAGGCGCAACAGACTGCACTGTAACACTGTACACCGGTGAAAAGATTCCTGCTACTTTAGTAGGTACTGACCCAAACACTGACCTGGCAGTAATCAAGATTGACAAAAATGATCTGGAATATGCCACTCTGGCTGATTCCTCACAGCTTGTGCTTGGTGAAGAGACGATTGTTATTGGTAACCCATTAGGCCAGGGTATTACCTGCACAAACGGTATTATCTCTTCTACCGAAAAAGAAGTTACTATTTCTGGCTATACTATCAATGTAATTCAGACAAATGCCGCAATAAATTCCGGCAACTCCGGTGGTGGTCTGTTTAATATGAATGGTGATCTGATTGGTATTGTAAACTCCAAGTCATCCAATTCATCATCTCTTTCTTCTACCGCAACTATTGAAGGTATGGGCTATGCCATTCCATCAAATACCGTTGCCAAGGTAGCCAAGGATCTGGTTGACTATGGCTATGTAAAAGACCGTGCTGTACTGGGCGTAAGAGTATATTCTGCTCAAAGCTATCAGGGCAATGGCTATCAGGGTCTCTATATTTCTTCAGTAACTGAAGGTGGAGCTGCCGACAAGGCTGGCATTAAAGCCAATGATATTCTTACAAAGATCGATGATACACCGATTGCTTCTTTCTCTGCCCTTTCCAAGGAACTTGATAAGTATGAGATTGGTGATACAGTAAAGGTAGAAATCTATCGTAATAACGAAAGAATGGAGTTTGAAGTAACTCTGCAGGAAAATACAAATAACTAATTATTACTTTTTACAGCGGCAGTTATAGCCGCTGTTTCTATCTTGTTTCTATAGTAAACGATATCACTTAATTCTTGAAAAAGCCTGAAGTCAATGTTAAAATATAAATGAATAAAGGGCATACCCGATAACGGTAAGTCCCGAATAAAATTTACTAGATGACTAGCTAAACAACTTCGAACTTAGATTAGCGGTCATCTTTTATTATTGTTACCACTGACATTTATCGCAAGTCCAAGACTGATTGATGAAATGACAAGAGAGATAACAGAAATGAAAAGTTCAATACTCATATATCATTTCCTCCTTTCTTTGAGACCAGGAAGGAGTGAAGATATAAAAAATATTATCAGTCCCTCAAAGTCTCGATTAATACCGCGACAATAG
>JBJFHC010000251.1:0-2179 GCA_051893275.1 Erysipelotrichaceae bacterium
TCTTTAAGGCCATAATGGTATTTCCAGGCGTTACTTCCAGTCCTTCATAGCTGCCGGCTTCACACGATGATGAGTAGTAGGAGAATGATACGAAGTCTACAGGATATTTCTGCATGATTTCATCATCGTTTTCACCCTTTACGATATGAATATTGTTGTTCTCAAAGTGAGAGAGCAGGTAAGCCGGATACACGCCAAATACCTGGGTGTCGCTGTATGCATAAGTTGAACGCATCTTCTGTTGCGCAGCCAGGACATCTTCCGGCTTACATGTATATGGATAGTATGTAAGCTTAGTAAGCATACAGCCTACCATTGAACCAGGAATGATTTCATGACAGATCTTTGTAGCCAGAGCAGAGGCAACAAACTGATGATGCATTGCCTGGAAAATAACCTCTTCAAAGTTTTTACCAGGAAATCTATCCTGAATAAGACCACCGGTAGTATATGGATGACGTATCATTGAATCGACTTCATTAAAAGTCAGCCAGTACTTAACTTTGTCTTTATAGCGTGTACAGATAGTTGTGACATATTTAGTGAACATGTCAATTACTTCTCTTGAGTACCAGCCATCATAATTCAAGACAATATTCAGTGGCGGTTCATAATGAGACATAGTAACCAGAGGTTCAATATTATATTTCTTCAGTTCATCAAAAACATCATCATAGAACTTAAGACCCTCTTCATTAGGATATTCATCATCACCATTTGGATAGATTCTACTCCAGGCAATAGACATTCTATATACCTTAAAACCCATTTCAGCCAGTAAGGCAATATCCTCCTTGTAGTGATGATAGAAATCACTTCCATGTCTTTTTGGATAGTTCACTTCATCATCTAGTTCATTAAGGCCTCTTTCAATATCAGCGGTTGTGATAGTGTTGTGGGCCTTATAGTTGGTTACATCTGCATCAAGATGAGCACGGGCCACATCACTTACCGATAAACCCTTGCCACCTTCTCTCCAGCCGCCTTCAAACTGATTGGCGGCTGTTGCGCCTCCCCATAAAAATCCTTCAGGAAATTTTGCCATATTTATTTCTCCTTATTTTTTCTTTAATTAAATTTTATAAAAATAAGAAGATCCACTCCATTCACATATTTTCCTTATTAATGTAGAAACTATGTCCGAGATTTGCTTCCTGCTTCTTAGACTACTACTCCTCTACAGAGTTTTACACAGTCTCCACAGGCGAGATTATACTGTTCCCGTGACAGCCACGGTGCAGTCTATTAGTTAAATAAATATTTTAAATAAGTTTAAGAAGTCTTGTATATTCGATATTGTCCTTTATAGAAAACCTTTTGCCGAATTTGTAGAACCTGTTTTCATCATTCTGATAAAACTCAAGCAGTTTTTCTTTATCCTCACATTCAACATATACCACTCCACCACCTATCAGATGCTGAGCTTTTTTTAGAATATCAATCGCAAAATCCATTAGTTCTAATCCTGATGGGGCATTAATTCCATCTGCAAAATTCTTCCCCAGCTGAGCAATTAGAAACGCCGACAAAGACAAAGAATCATCAAAATCGTTTGGATTAGCGAATCTTTTAAGCTTCTTTTTCATGGTATTACTGAAACAATTGCAGTCTACCTCTATCGCCTTGTGTGTAAGAGTGAATAATGATGCAATATTTGAATTCGAATCTATAACCGCATAGGTCATCGATATCTTCTTCTTACTTAGATCCAGAGCGCTGCGTTTTGCATAATTTTCAATTTCCAGATTAAGCGGACAAGAAAAATCACAGAGAATACTCTGCAGGTTTTCTTCTCCTATCGAATCAGACAGGTCGAGAAGATTAAATATTTTATATTCATCCATTATTTATTCCTTCTTGCCATTATACGTCTGATTTCATCACGATCAGTAACATACTCAGCCTTTGAAATTGTCCTTGAAACTTGAGGAGCCTTCTGTGCAGCTTCCAGCGCCGCAATAAGCTCTTCAGCTTCTTCTTCGGTTTTAATAATTACACTTGTAAAAATACTAGATGTTGCCATAGTTTCTCCTCCTTCAATAATATAGTACTCTAAAACAGAAAATAATACCAGATATCAGTATATGTATATTCCTAACAAATATACAGTATAGTTTCTCCATAAAACCATTAGAGGTTTCAGCTATCCATGTCATTAATGTCTGAAAACTAAAGTCAG
>JBJFHC010000252.1:0-2158 GCA_051893275.1 Erysipelotrichaceae bacterium
TGACATTGATGGCAAAGGCTTAAGCATTGCCGATGTCCAGACAGCCGGAGCCCATAGAGTACCAAGAGAAATTCATGACTATGTCCATGAAGGAGTATACTACCCAAGCCACGATGGTATCGATTCCTATCATCGCTACAAAGAAGATATTGCGCTGTTTAAAGAAATGGGCTTTAAGTGTCTACGCTTCTCGATAAACTGGCCAAGAATCTATCCACATGGCGATGAAGAAAAACCAAATGAAAAAGGCTTAGAGTTCTATGATAACTTCATTGATGAACTCTTAAGGAACAACATTGAACCGGTTATTACCCTATCACACTATGAAACACCATTATATCTGGTAGACCACTATGGCAGCTGGCGAAACAGAAAACTGATCGATTTCTTTGAAAACTACTGCAGAACAGTATTCGAAAGATATAAAGGTAAAGTCAGATACTATATGACCTTCAATGAAATCAATGAAACCATGAACAAAGAAGAACCATTCTTCCAGGCTGGTTTAAGATTTAAAGAAGGAGAAGATCCAAATGCCGTAAAAGTAATTGCCTCGCATAATATGTTCCTGGCTTCCGCAAAAGCCGTTAAACTGGCGCACAAGATTGATTCCAATATTAAAGTAGGATGCATGGTACAGTATCCGACTACCTACGCTAAAACATCAGCACCTGAAGATCAAATGGCTCAAAGATTTCAGATGATGCCCAACTGGTACTATACCGATGTAATGGCCAAGGGCTTCTATACCAATCTCTGCAGAGCTCAGCTTAAGCGCCTGAATGTAAACTTTGAAATAAGCGATGAAGACGCAAAACTTCTAAAAGAAGGCACTGTCGACTACATTGCCTTCAGCTACTATTTCTCTTCAACCGCCAGATGCGACGATACCGGTGACTGTATTGTCAAAAGAGACAACCCTTATCTGGAAAGAAATGATTGGGACTGGCCAATTGATCCAATTGGTTTAAGAGTAGCTTTAAACGAACTCTATGACCGCTACCAGATGCCACTGTTTGTAGTGGAAAATGGATTAGGTTTAGATGAACATCCAGATGAATCAGGCAATATAAACGATGATAAGCGTATTGTATTCTTAAGAGATCACATTAAAGAACTCAAGAAAGCAGTTGAAGAAGATTTTGTCGATCTTATTGGCTATACTA
This sequence comes from Erysipelotrichaceae bacterium, assembly GCA_051893275.1. Taxonomy (GTDB): domain Bacteria; phylum Bacillota_I; class Bacilli_A; order Erysipelotrichales; family Erysipelotrichaceae; genus Colivicinus. The sequence goes on from JBJFHC010000252.1 coordinate 1,167, forward strand.
CCTGGGGACCAATTGATATTATCTCAGTAGGTACTGGTGAAATGAAGAAGCGCTATGGCTTCATCTATGTTGACAAAGATGATAAAGGAAATGGAACCTTAGCCAGAAGCCGTAAGAAATCATTTAACTGGTATAAAGAAGTAATTGCCTCTAATGGAGAAAACTTATAAGTATTATTAAAAGAACGGATATGATATCTGTTCTTTTACTTACTTTTGTGGTTTAATATATACGAGGAGAATAATACGATGACTAAAAACTATAAGATTCTTACATTACTTTATTTTTCAGCTGGTATCTGTTCTGTAATAAGCACCCTGTTAAACTTTATACATGGCAATATTACAAATGGTGTAATAATGTATATCTGTTCCATTATGCAGTTTATGTGTGCATATCTCAATTATCAGCACATAAGGATAGATTAATGGTCTATCCTTTCTTTTTGTGTTTTGATTAAATAAGATTATGAAAACAACCAGCTATAAATTTGCGACTATCTGTAATTTTATCGCGGCCATCTGTTTCTTTATCTCGGGTTCTGGCAACCTGAGTCATGGAAAGATATTTATTGGCATTGCCTTTATAGTCTGTGCTTCTTTGCAGCTTCTGTCGGGCATTATGAATTATATCAGGCACAAGAATTAAAGTATTTCTACAATATCACGGTTTGTTTTGTAGTATGCAGATCTGGAAATCTTACTCTTTTCAAGATAACCATTTTTTACCATATTTTCCAGCACCTGTTTTCTTAGATATGTTGAATCGCTGATTCCAAGATATTCGGCAATTTCCGATACTTTATGTGGTTTATGATAACAGAACGAGAGTACCTTTTCATCAAGCTCTGTTCCATCGGGAACCGGTATAAAACTAAGCCCAGGTGCATTATCATTCACTATACCATTTACATACGTCATGTCAGGAAGCACCAGTGTAAAATGGTCCGATGAAGAATAGATATACGGTTTATGAGATTCATCGGCTTTTGC
>JBJFHC010000253.1:0-8384 GCA_051893275.1 Erysipelotrichaceae bacterium
CCGCTTCTTTTAACAAGTTCAAAGAAAGTATCAATATCTTTATTTCTTAAGGCTTCAGTCATTAAAGAAACTCTTTTATTCTCACTCAGAAAATGATGAGCCCTTAATATTGCCCTGTCATTATTCAGTTTTCTCAGCTCGCTGATATTTTTATAGAATTCCTCTTCATCTATTTCATTCAGATACTCTTTGCCAAAGTATTGTGCAATAAGTTTCATCTCTGAAGGAATAGAAGCATATTCATCAGTTAATGAAGCATGGGAAGCTCTGGTATCGATTACACATAATCTATAGCCATATTCTGACAGATTAAAGTCTATCTTCTCAACCTTTGGTTCATCCTTAAAGTCAATATAGACAAAACCGCCACAGGATGCAGCCATCTGATCCATTAAGCCACAGGGCTTGCCAAAATAGACATTCTCGGCATATTGACCAATCTTGGATATCTCTATATCACTCACTGTTCCATTATTTAAGCCTTTAGAAAAGATAGTGCCGATTAATGACTCAAAGGCAGCGCTTGAAGATAAGCCGCTTCCTCCAAGCACATCAGAAACCATACAGGCTTTAAAGCCCTGCACCTTTAAGCCTCTTTGTACAAAGGCATCTGTTATTCCGCGAATCAAAGAAGCGGTTGTCCCCTTTTCTTCTTCCTTTACAGATAAATCATTTATATCAACAATACTGGTACCAAAACCCTCACTTGTAAGCTCTATGATGCCATTATCGGCAAAAGAAAGAACGCATGCCATATCTAAATCTATGGCACAGGCTAAGACCTTGCCATGCTGATGGTCGGTATGATTGCCACCTATTTCACTTCTTCCAGGAGCGGAAAAGATCAAAATGTCATCATCACCATATAATTCAATATATTTATCAATTAGATTAATATAGCGTATCTTCTGTATCGCGATATCTGAATACAGCTCACTGAACTTTTCATCATATTGATTATCAGTAATTCTCTTAATTAATTCACTGGCTTTCATTGACCCCTCCACATGATAAAAATCGAACCAAAACAAACCACCAGAAGCAGTATCACAAACACATAGGTCAAAATAACAGGCAGAAAACTGTATATGCTGCATAAACCAATATACAGTAACAATATCGTTACAATTACTTTAAGAACAGATACCATTATTAAAGTCACCTTAAAAAGAAAATCTTTATTATCTTCAGTCACTTTGACCGGATAGTTCCAGAGATCCGGGAAGTTAGAAACCACATCCATAACCACGATAATCATAATGGAAATTAAAGGCTCCATAACAAGACTTATTTTGTTTCCATAAGAATTGACATTGCCCGCAAAGTCAAAGTGATCAGGCACCATATTAGGCAGTGTTTTATAGATCAGAGCCAGATGAATGCCGTAAATCAGAATCAGAATTATACATACCAGAGTACTTATATACTTTAATTTTCTCATCTTAAACCTCATAATCATTTATTCTGAATCCCAGTTCATCGGCAATATTTAAAAGCTCTCTTTCATCTGCATACTCGGCATCAATAAGAAGCACCATAGAATCAGGAATCATAAATGATTCTTCTTCAAGATAATCAATGATATCTTTTCTTAATCTTTCTATATCTGTCATATCTCTATTTTACTTCAGAGCTTATAATAGTCATAGATGGAATTTATGGGAATTGCCGTAAGTTTATTACTTGCCTATTTATTAAGAAATAAGGACTTAAACAGAACACTCAGTTTTCTGTTTCTTTACTTCGCCTTTTCTGAAGTGTTTAAGCAGACAGTCCTTTTTAAACTTAATGGCTATTATGATTTCTGGTATTTCCCTTTTCAGCTTTGTTCATTACCGATATATATAATTCCACTTTATTTTCTGACTCAGAAAGAATACATTCTTAATTTCCTTTCCGACTTCTGTCTGCTGGGTGGTATTTTTGCGTTTTTTGATACTTCGGGCATGCATTATGATTTAAGTATTCTTACAGCAAATTCTTATTTATGGCATTATGTTCTAATCTATCTTGGTTTTTTCCTTAAGCTGAATACTAAAGATAATGATTTCAGATATGAAATAATAATCTATCTTATGTGCATAACTGTCGCAACAGCGATTAATCTAACTTTCAAAGATGCCAATATGTTTTATATGTCGCCATATCATAAGATGAATCAGCTGGTTTTTAAGGAAATTTCTAATTATTCTGGCCAGACTTTTACTAAGATTCTGTACTGTTTTATGCAGATTACTGGTGCTTATATCATAAACAGAATATGTAAATTTTTTTCATTAATATGTAAAAATATGTCATTTTTTAATCAGAAACTATTGAAATGACAGATTTATGGTAATATCATTAACCCATAAAAATTAATAGCGATGAAGGAGAAAAGTACTTAAACTGAAGTTATAGAGAGCTGATGGATGGTGGAAATCAGTACCGAGGTTCAGGGAAAGAACACTCCCAAGCTGCAAGCTGAAAGGTTAACGAGTAAGTGAGCCGGCATATCTTACGTTAGTAGAGAGAGGTTTGTTAGAACCTTGAAACAAGTGGCTAAAAGGCAAAACAGGTGGCACCGCGGATTATATTCGTCCTGATATAAGGAGGATAGACTCTTCGGTGTTTTTTCGTTATTGATTTTTAGATGGGGGAAAAATTATGAGCTTAGAATTAATTAGTGAACAAGTATTTGGCGTATGGTTTCTGATTGGTGCTGCCCTGGTATTCTTTATGCAGGCAGGCTTTGCGATGGTTGAAGCTGGTTTCACCAGAGCCAAAAATACCGGAAATATCCTGATGAAAAACCTGATGGATTTCTGTATTGGCTGTGCTGTATTTATCCTGATTGGTTTCTCACTGTTATTAGGTGAAGATATGCTTGGCTTCATTGGCAAACCAGGTATTGATATCTTTACAGCCTATGAAAACTTTGATTTCTCAAACTTCGTGTTCAACCTGGTATTCTGCGCAACTACCGCTACAATTGTTTCCGGTGCCATGGCCGAAAGAACCAAATTCTTATCATATTGTGTATATTCGGCTGTTATCTCAGCTTTAATCTATCCAATTGAAGCACACTGGATCTGGGGAGGCGGCTGGCTGGCACAGCTTGGCTTCCATGATTTTGCCGGTTCCTGTGCCATTCATATGGTTGGCGGTACCTGTGCACTTATTGGTGCTAAACTCTTGGGCCCACGTATCGGCAAGTTCGATTACGACAAAGCTGGTAAAGTTACAAAAGTAAATGCCATTCCCGGCCACAGTATTGCGATTGGCTGTCTTGGCTGTTTCATTCTCTGGTTTGGCTGGTATGGTTTCAACGGTGCGGCCTGTACTTCAATCGAACAGCTGGGTTCGGTATTTCTGACTACAACTGTTGCGCCATCGGTTGCCACGGTTGTCTGTATGATTTTTACCTGGGTTAAATATGGCAAGCCAGATGTCTCTATGTGTCTGAATGCTTCGCTGGCTGGTCTTGTAGCCATTACCGCGCCATGTGATGTAACTGACTGTTTCGGAGCTATCGCCATTGGTGCTGTAGCTGGCCTGCTGGTATGTTTTGGTGTATGGGTTTTAGATTACAAACTCCATATCGATGATCCAGTTGGTGCCGTTGCCGTTCACTTTATGAATGGTATCTGGGGAACTATTGCGGTTGGCTTATTTGCCACTACATCTGCTCCATATTCTGAATATACTGGTTTATTCTATGGCGGAGGCTTCAAGCTTCTTGGCATACAGCTTCTTGGTGTCATAAGTGTTCTGGCCTGGGCAAGTGTTACAATCTTAATCTCTTTCCTTTTAATCAAAAAAATCTTTGGCTTAAGAGTTTCTGAAGAAGAAGAAATTCAGGGCCTTGATTCAACTGAACACGGCCTGGCCAGTGCCTATGCAGGATTCTCTATTATGGATATCTCTGCATCTATGTCGGTAAATGAAAACACTTCACTTGGTGTTGAAGACTACGATTCAGCTTCTGAAACCATGAAGAAAGCCGCAGTCGATGTAGTAAATACCTCCAAAGTATCCAGCGGAATTCATAAAGTTACTATTATTACCAGACTTTCAAAATATGACAAACTGCGTAAAGCTATGAATGATCTGGGCGTAACCGGCATGACCGTTACTCAGGTTATGGGCTGTGGCATCCAGAAAGGTGCTGGCGAGAAGTACAGAGGTGTTGAAATGGATGCTACATTGCTTCCTAAGGTCCAGATTGATGTAGTAGTAAGTTCAATTCCAGTATCTGAGGTAATTGAAACTGCCAAGAAAGCCCTCTATACCGGTCATATTGGCGATGGCAAGATCTTTGTCTACGATGTAGAAAAAGTAGTCAAAGTAAGAACTGGCGAAGAAGATTTCGCAGCCCTGCAGGATGTTGAATAATGAAAAAGAGCTTCAAGCTCTTTTTCATTTTCTGTATTTATCGAGTAATACCTTATATTGAAAATAGATAAATATCAGACCTACAGTACAAACCATAAGCAGCAGTACTATAGCCACTCCTGCATTAACAAAAGAAATCAGACCGGTCACAAATACAGTCAGTGCATAGCTGCAGTACAGCTTAGACATTCCCTTATTGTAGGCCTTAACATCAGCTATTCTGTTTTTTAAAGTAGTATCACCAGAGAAAAAAGTAATTGGTTCATCACTGTTTCGATTCAGAAAGCCAATAAGAAAAAACGGTACAGCGCATAATACTGCGCACATAAAGATAATTGCTTTCTCTGCCATTAAAATCCTTTCTTTATTAATATAACTATATTTTCCGTATGCTTAACATCGGTATGCGGAAACATATCAACCGGCTGAATAACCTTAATCATGTAGCCATTCTTCACAAGAAAACCCAGGTTGGATTTAAGAGACTCCGGTCCGCAGGATATATAAATAATCTTTTCAGGCGAAAGCTTCAGCAGCGATTTTAGGAACTTGTCAGAAGCTCCAGCGCGGGGAGGATCCATCACCAGGGCATCAATATGGGCTTTTCTATTTTTAGAGAGTTTCTCCATAAAGCGGCCCGCATCATCGCCTATAAATCTGACATTAGTAATATTATTAAGCCTGGCGTTTCTTATTGCGTCCCTTACCGCCTGTTCATTTATCTCCACACCAGTTACTTCTTTAACTCTAGAAGCCAGGCATAAAGAAATAGTTCCAATACCTGAATAGGCATCTATGACACTCTCATCACCTCTGAATTCAGCCAGTTCTATAGCGGTATTATATAAAACCTCGGTCTGATATTTATTAATCTGATAGAAAGAAGAAGCTGAAAGATTAAACTTCAGACCACACAATACATCTCTTATATAGCCTTTTCCATAGATAACATAAGATTTATCACCCAGTATCATCGATGTATGTAATGAATTGATATTATGAACGATGGTTTTAATCTTTGGGTGTTTTCTAATCAAATTCTTAATCAGAAACTCCTTCTTATAGAGAACTGGTGAACCAGTCACAATAATAAGCATATATTCATCAGTATTTGTACATCTGATCTGTATATGCCTTATACAACCCTTATAGACATTCTCATCAAAAATAGAGATATGATACTTAACTATAAGTTCCTTTACAGTCTTAATGATTGAATTGGCTTCTTCATCATTTATCAGACACTCATCAAAAGGCACAATAATATGCGTGGAAGGAATATAGTTTCCATATATCACTCTTCCCTTTTCATCCTTGTCAAAGGATACCTGCATCTTATTGCGGTAGTGTTCATTATTTTCACAGCTAATAATCTTATTCACCTTATGCAGCTTAGACAATAAAGATTCGATATATTTCTGTTTCTCTTTAAGCTGATTTTCATAGCTTAGATGCTGCATAGAACAGCCGCCACAGTATTTCGCAAATTTACAGGCCATCTTTACTCCTTAAAATAAGTATCATAAGTTAACTGGGCAATATCTCTAATTACATTATAGATTCCATCCGTCTTGTCAGCTAGGGAATAATTAGTAATAATTGCCATACCTGTATGATCTGTCGGATCATAAATCAGTGATGTGATCGCATTATAGGCGTGACCATTATGACCATAAATAACTCTGTCTTTTACCATATTGCCATTAAAAATATCAGTATTCAAAGCCATAGTATAATAAGCGGTCTCATAACGGGGATATCTGATTAATTCCAGCGTACTTTCATCAAAAAACTGCTTGCCATCAAGTCCCCCATCGCAGAGAATAATACCCAGCTTTGCCAGGTCGGATGCCGAAATATATAAAGAACCATAAGACAGACGATACTGATCACCCAGAGGGAACAGATCATAGAACTCTTTATTGAACATCCAGGTACCAGGATCAAATTCCTCACCCATATACATCTTGGCAACTGTTGTTCCTTCTTTTAAGTCTTCGACCAGATAGGAAGCATTCAGCCCATATTCATCAAAAAGAACTTCACTGGCATATTCATAAAAACGCATGTCAGTCAGTCTTTCCACGATAGCCGACATAGTACCGGCTACAAAGTTGGAATATTCATAGGAAGTACCAGGTTTAATATTGCGGTTTGAAAGCTTAATCATTTCATTGATGTCATAAACCTTATCATAGTTATTATTGAAAAGCTCACTGTCCCCATAGCCGGAAGTATGCGTAAGTATATGCCATAATTTAACATCCTCATCATATTCAAGACCAGTAGAAAGATAAACCGAATCACTTATATTAATCTTTCCCTCTTCCACCAGTTTCATTATCAGCATATTGGAAATCATCTTGGAAGTTGAGGCAATTCTGTAGACTGTATTATCATCGGTATTTACAGTCCTGGTGTTATCAGTATAGCCATAATTATAGGTACCGATAATTTCGCCATCCTTAAAAAACGCCAGTGATAAACCAAGTACACTGTTTTGTGCAGCTATTTCATCAATACCAGATTCATAGCTATCATCATTCTGCGCAGTAATAATATTTGTACATAAAAGTAAAACTAAAATAATTAATATCTTTTTCATGAGGCAAATTTCTGAAAAGCTTTTTTAGATGTGCCCTCGATAATAGATTCGATCTTATGAACCAGAAGCTTGGGATCTTCTTCCATGCCTCCATCAAACCATTTAAGCACAATGCCAGTCAGCCCATAGCTGTAAAAATCGACAATAAAATCTTCATCTGTTTTAGAAAGAGGATACTCACTCTTAAGAACATCCACGGTTTCCATTACTTCATCTTTAAATATATCAAAAATACAGTTGCCAAGATTATAGGCTGTACGGGTCATAATCAGATAGAAAAAAGAATCCTTCTCTTCTTTAATTGTTTCCAGTATATAGATAAACTTCTTTTGCCAGCAGCTGAAGGTTTTAGAACCAATAATATCTTTAATATAACTTTTGGCACCATAAGAAATAAGATCATCTATATTATTAAAGTGATAATAAAAAGTCTGACGTTTAATATTACATCTGTCTGTAATCTGCGATACCGTTATTCTGTCCAGACTATATTGCTCAAGAAGCTTTTTAAACTCCTGAAGTATCAGTTTTTTTGTCTTTACCATATAATAATTCCCTAACTACCTCGCCCGCAATGATTAAGCCGGCACATGAAGGTACAAAGCTAATAGAAGCAGGTGTGGCTCTTCTTTTACTCTTTTGAGCCATTTCATCTATTATACTATTATCTGGAACAATTGGAATTTCTTTTGAAAAAAGTACCTTAACATTTCTGATTCCTCTTTTCTTCAGCTCATGACGCATGACCTTGGCTAAAGGACAGACGGAGGTCTTAAAAATATCCGCTATTTCCAGTTTTGTGGGGTCCAGTTTATTTCCGGTGCCCATCGAAGAAATAACTGGTGTATTTACTTTTTTGCAGTTTTCGATTATCGATAATTTACCGCTTACTGTATCAATGGCATCGATTACATAATCATACTTGCCAAAATCAAAAACACACTCATCATTATTGATATAGAACTGCTTAAAAGTATTAATAATACATTCAGGATTAATATCCAGGCCTCTTTCTTTAGCCACATCTACCTTATATTTGCCAATACTGGAATGCAGCGCAATCAGCTGACGGTTAATGTTGGAGGAAGCTACTGTATCATTATCAACTATATCAATATGGCCTATGCCGCTTCTCACCAGGGCTTCAAAAACATAGGAACCAACGCCACCTACGCCAAATAACAGTATTCTTGAATTTTTCAGCTTATTTAATCCTTCAGTTCCAATAAGCATTTCTTCTCTGATAAATTCTTCCATTTTAATCCTCATATTCATTAAGTAAAGGCAAGGAGACCCGTGACTTCAGTCGCCTAGAGAAATTGCCTTATCCTTTCTTCTTTTAAATAATTATTCCTTGCTTCCAGCAATTCCAGTTTCTTATAACTAGCTGATGGATGAACTTTAG
>JBJFHC010000254.1:0-8353 GCA_051893275.1 Erysipelotrichaceae bacterium
TCCGATGCTGGATTTTATACTGGGATCTCAGGGCTTTGCGGATATGTTAAGACGTACCTATGGTGTTGAAGCTATTACCCAGAAAGAGGAACAGGACAGAAATGCCTATCTGGATATTATTGAGCAGCTGGAAAAGGATAAAGAGGAATTAAGCGCAGCCAAGGAAGAGCTTGATGCCAAGAAAGTTGATCTGGATGCCAAGAAGGAAAGAGCGGAGGCAATGAGAGTTTTCTATGAAAGAATCGTTGCCGAGACTTATGATCAGATTCAGGCTTTACTGGAAGAAGAAGCTCAGCATCAGATGGTTCTTTCATCTATTGTTTATGAACTGGATGAACTATATAAAATGGATTATCAGTATGGCATGATTTCCATGGTTCCCGGTTCTTCAATATCGGCTGGCATACCTAGTTATCCAGCCAGCTTTGGTGGCGGCATGCATATCGGTATTGACTATGCGGCCGGCTATGGAACCGCAATTCTGGCACCGGCCAATGGTGTAATTATTTCTTCAGTCAATGTCTGTGAGAATGATACCGGCTATAATCTTGGTTCAAGATGTGGCTATGTAGAAGGCAAGGGTATGGCGGCTGGCGGCAATCAGCTAAGGATGATTATGTCGGTTAATGGCATTATGTTTGGTTTAATTGCCTTCCATATGCAGTACAATTCCGTGCATGAAGAAGGTGTTGTTACTCAGGGAACAGTTATTGGAAGAGTCGGTTCTTCTGGAAACTCAACTGGTGCGCATTGTCATATTGAACTGTTTTTCCTGGGCTTTGGTGAGGCTGAGGATATTCCGGAATATCTGGATAGAGGCTATACAGTCGGCTTTAATCTGGGCTATAATACAAGCTCTTTGTGCTATAACAAGGGCTCAGCTCCATGCCGTCTGGATGGAAGAGATTATTTTGGTGTAAGTGAAGTAGATTTAATCTGGTAAGTTATGGAAGATGAAAAGGTCAGGATACCTTTAAAGAAGGTACCTCTACAGTCAGAAAGAGAAGAAATGAAACATAAAAGAAACAGGAAAATTCTTGTTTCTCTTTTGTGCATCATGCTTCTTGTCACAGGTGTATTATTGGGCTTTGGTATTTCCAGACTTTTAAGCAGTCCTTATGTTCAGTCTTTTTCTAATGACAAGCTTTCATCGATTGAAACATATTTAAATACCTACTGGCTTTACCGTAATGACTACGAGGATTTAAAAACCACGCTTGAAGATAAGGCTTATGATGGAATGCTCAGTTTTGAAGATGATCCCTATACCTCCTATATGTCAAGCGAGGAATATCAGGATTTTGTTTCTTCGATTGATAAAAACTATGTAGGCATCGGTACTATTGTTTCGGATAATGTTGGTGATGGCAATATTATTGTCACCCATGTCTTTAAAAACTCACCGGCGGAAGAGGCTGGTATGTTAAGTGGCGATCTGATTGTTGCGGTTGATGGTCACGACTGTCTTGGTACTTCTATTGATTATATTAAGTCACTGATTGTTGGCGAGGCAGGAACTGAGGTTGATGTAACGGTATTTCGAAATAATGAATATTTTAAGCTTACAATGATCAGGGCAGCAATCAATTCAACGGTTTATGCTGAAATTATTAATAATCAGCTGGTACTCAATATTTTGAGTTTCGGTACCGATACAGCCGATGAAATTATTTCTTATCTTGACAGCTATCCAGAATATGAGAGTCTGATTATTGATTTAAGAAATAATACCGGTGGCTATGAGACGTCGGTGCGTGAAGTGTGCGGTTTATTTTTAGGAGAAGATAAGGTTATTCTGAATGAAACATTTGCGGATGGATCTGAGAAAGTATTAAAGAGTATCTGTAAGAAGAAATATGATTTCGATAAAATTGTTGTGCTGACTAACGGCAATACTGCCTCAGCTGCCGAGGTCTGCACCATAGCCTTAAAGGAACTTCATCCTAACTGTATACAGGTTGGAGAAACCACTTATGGCAAGGGTGTAGTTCAGTCTTCATATATGTTGAGCGATGGTTCAGTAATTAAGATTACTACCAGCTACTGGACATCACCAAACGGTCTTTCTTTCAACAAAGAAGGAATAGTTCCCGATGTTGAGGTTAAGCTTGACGAGGTTCTGACAACAGGTATTTACACTTTAGAAGAGGATGAAACTCTTAAATATGATGATGTTGATACCGTAATCAAGACTGCTCAGATGGGTCTTAAATATCTTGGCTATGATGTGGATAGAACAGATGGTTATTTTGACAGATCATTTGAAGAGGCGCTTAAGCTTTTCCAGGAAAGCATAGGTCATGAGGCTGATGGAATTCTGGATAAAGAAACGGTTGATTCAATCTATAATTCCATTATTTATACATTTAACAGTGATTATACAAAGGATGCTCAGCTTTATAAGGCTATTGAGCTGGCGGGGGAATAAAGATGCATTATTTTACAAGTACAAGGGATAAATTAAACAGAAAAACAGCTTCAGAAGCGATTCTTGAAGGACTTAGTTCAGATGGAGGCCTTTATACTCCTGATTTAAGTGAATATCAGAGTTTTGATCTCAATGAACTTCTGGATATGAATTATCAGGAAATGGCGGTAAAGATTATCGGTACTATTCTTGATGATTATTCTATAGATGAAATAAAGGATGCAATATATAAAGCATATGACAACAAGTTTGACATTGAGGAAATAGTTAAAGTAAGAAACAAGGGCGGTATTCCAGTTCTGGAACTGTACCATGGTCCTACCTGTGCCTTTAAGGATATGGCATTAACCGTGCTTCCACATTTACTGACAAAGGCTTACAGTAAACAGGGTGAAGACAAGAAGATAATGATACTTACCGCTACCAGTGGTGATACCGGCAAGGCTGCCCTGGAGGGTTTTAAGGATGTAGAAAATACCTATATCTGTGTTTTCTATCCAAAAGAAAATGTTTCAAAAATTCAGGAAAGACAGATGCTGACAACCGGTGGTGATAATACCTGTGTTATTAAACTGGAAGGTAATTTTGATGACTGCCAGAAGGTGGTTAAAGACTGTTTTGAACTGAGTTTTGACAATATAAAGCTTTCAAGTGCCAATTCCATTAATCTTGGAAGACTCATGCCTCAGGTGGTCTATTATTTCTATGCCTATCTGAAACTGGTAAAGAATAATGAAATTAAGCTGAATGATAAAATTTCGTTCAGTGTACCTTCAGGTAATTTTGGTGACATTCTGGCTGGCTATATCGCCAAGGCTTTAGGATGCCCTGTTAATAAGCTGATATGTGCATCAAATAAAAATGATGTACTGACCGATTTTATTAATACAGGTATTTATAACCGTAAGCGTCCTTTTTATTCAACTATCAGTCCATCAATGGATATTCTGGTTTCCAGCAACGTTGAGCGTCTTTTATACTTTATGTCTAATGACGATGTTCTGGTTAAGAATTATATGAATGATCTGAAAACTAAAGGTGAATATCAGGTAAATGACAAGATATTCCGGATGATTAAAGAAAGTTTTGCAGCCTATTCTTTTGATGATGAGGCATGTAAAGAAACAATCAGGACACTGTATAATAAAGATGGAAAAATAATCGATCCGCATACTTCAGTTGCCTATAGGGCGGCTATGGAGTATATGAAGGATAATGATGAAAAGGTTGTGGTATTATCTACTGCTTCACCATATAAGTTTGCGAAGGATGTTTGTTTAAGTATTCATGATGATAAACAGTCTAATGACTTTGATTATCTGAGGAAACTTGAAGAAATAGCCGATGAGAAGATTCCAGCTTCCTTAAGAGAACTTGAAAATATGGAAATAAGACATGATAATAATGTGACTAAGGATAATGCGAAGGACTTTATCATCAGAAAGGCAGAGACTTTATGATAAAAATTATTGCACCGGCAACAAGTGCCAATCTGGGACCTGGTTTTGATTCACTGGGTATTGCGTTTGAACTTTATAATACCTTTGAAGTAGAAAAGAGTAAAGACTTTGTCATTACAGGCTGTCCAAAAAAGTTCCAGAATGAAGACAATCTCTTTATTGTGGCTTTTAAGAAGGTTACATCAAGATTAAACAAAAGATTAAAGTGCAGTGTAAATATAAAGACCGGCATCCCGGTAGAAAGAGGCCTTGGTTCAAGTGCCTCACTTATCTGTGCGGGCCTGGTTGCGGCCAACGAGCTGTTAAATAAGCCTTTAAGTAAAGATGAACTCTTTGAAATGGCAGCTGAACTTGAGGGACACCCCGATAATGTAGCGCCATGTATCTACGGTGGTTTCCATATGGCCTATAAGGATGACAAAGACAGGTTTTGCGACTATATTCTGCATCTGGCAAATAATGTTTATTTCACAGCGATTATTCCGTCTTACAAGGTTCTGACTAAAAAAGCCAGGGAGGTATTGCCTGCAAAGGTGGATATAAAGGATGCGGTACATGATATTCAGCGTTCAATACTGATGGTTAAGTCACTGGAATATGGTGATCATTTTATCTTAAGAAGAGCTTTTGAAGACAATATGGTTACTCCATACCGTAAGTCATTAATTAAAGATTATGATCAGATACTAAAGACAGTCCGCTACTGTTCAGGCTCGTCTTTAGTAATATCGGGTTCTGGTTCAACTATGCTGGCAATATCAGACAATTCTTCTTTTGCGGAAGTTATTTCTGAATTTACTGATTCAAAGCTGAAGGTTATGAATCTGAAGGTTGATTATCAGGGCACCAGAGTTATTGAATCTGATGAACCAGTCAAGAAGACAAGAAAGAAGTAATCTTCTTTTTTTGTGGACGTCATATTGTATAATCCTTTCATATATAAAGGAAGTAACTCACTATGAAAGGAATAATTAAGATTAAGCTGTTATTAATAACTGGATTGCCATTATTGGCCAGCCTGTTTTTAAGCAAAAAGACAGCCAGTACAGTACTTTGCATAATAGGCATTATTTATGTTGCCGGTTCTATTTTTAACGGCTGGGGTCATTCGTCATTAAATGGCTACAACCCGGGTATCATGAAATCAATCAGGGATGACAAGGATTCCATGAAAGGAATGCTTGATGTCGAGATGTTAATAGGTGGTGTAATTCTGGTCATTGTGTCAATATTTGTGTTTTGAGTCAGTTTATGCTGACTTTTTAATTTCCCGGGTATAATACTGTTAAGGAATTGATTAAATGGAAAAGAAAATACTGATTATCGAAGATGATATCCAGATTGGAAATCTTGAAGAAGAAGTGCTTGAGAATAATGGTTACAAATGTCTTAGAGCTTATTCTGGCAGCGAAGCTTTATTGTGGCTGGAAAAAGAAAATGCCGATCTGATTATACTGGATTTGATGCTTCCCGGTTTATCGGGTGAAGAGGTTCTTGAAAAAGCCAATAATATTCCAGTAATAGTCGTAAGTGCCAAAGCTGATATTGATGATAAAGTGAAACTGCTTAAAAATGGTGCCCAGGACTATATGACAAAGCCTTTTTCGACTAAAGAACTTCTGGCCAGAGTGGAAGTACAGTTAAGAAGATCAAATGATTGTCTGTCTGATAAATATACTGCCGGTGATATAAGCATGGATAATATATCGCATTCGGTTTATGTAAATAATAAATCTGTTTTTCTGACAAGAACTGAATATGCCATTTTAAAGCTGCTGCTTAAAAATCCTGGGAAAGTAATTGCCAAATCGGTCATTCTTGACAATATCGGGCAGGATACTGCTGACTGTACCGAGAGTTCTTTGAAAACTCATATCAGCCATCTTCGTACCAAGCTTAAAGAAGCAGGTGGCAGAGATTATATTGAAGCAGTCTGGGGTATAGGTTTTAAGCTTTCGACATAAATCTCAACTGAATCTCAACTGTTTTTTATCTGGTTTCTTAACTATTTATTAATATGATAGAGGCATCAAATAAAGGAGGTGCTGCACATATGGAATATGTGTTAGAAACAAAGGGACTATGCAAAAGCTATGGTCATTTTAAAGCTTTAAACAATCTGAACATGAAGGTGCCAAAGGGTGCTATCTATGGTTTTGTCGGCAAAAATGGAGCAGGTAAAACAACATTAATTAGACTTATTACTGGTCTGCAGACACCAAGCGAGGGCAGCTATTGGATATATGGCATCGAAAACAGTGATAAGCGCATCAGACAGAGCAGACTAAGAATGGGTGCGGTAGTTGAAACGCCATCTATTTATCTTGATCTGAGTGCCAGGGATAACCTTAGGCAACAGTATGAAATACTGGGCAAACCATCATATGATGGAATTGATGATCTGCTTAAACTGGTTGGACTTGAAGAAACCGGCAGGAAGAAAGCTAAAGATTTTTCTCTGGGTATGAAACAGAGGCTGGGCATTGCGGTTGCCCTGTCAGGAGATCCCGATTTTCTGGTACTTGATGAGCCAATAAATGGTTTAGATCCCCAGGGCATTATTGAGATAAGAGAACTGATACTGGATTTAAACAGAAAACACGGCATAACCGTTCTGATATCCAGTCATATTCTCGATGAGCTTTCAAGACTGGCTACGCACTATGGTTTTATTGACAATGGCTCAATAGTTAAGGAAATAAGCGCAAAACAGCTGGAAGAAGAGTGTTCAAAGAAAATCAGAGCAACAGTATCAAATGTTACTTGCTTTACCAAGGCTCTGGAAGAACTGAAACTGAATTATCAGGTTTTATCAGACAATGAAGTAGATATTTTTGATGAAGTGGTTATATCCGATCTTAGCGATATGGCAAAGAAATATGACTGCAGAGTTTTAAAAGTAAGGGAACAGGATGAAAGCCTGGAGAGTTTCTATCTTAATCTTGTAGGAGGAAACAGAAATGATTAATCTTCTTTCAGCGAATCTGAAGCGTCTAATCAGAAATAAAGCATTTATTTCAGCAGTGGTATTTACAGCTGCTTCCGCACTTTTTGAAATATCAATGATATATCAGGACTACCTGAATTATGGCGGTTCACCATATTTTGACAGTGCACTATTCTCTTATGCGACCGTGGGCGTGATTGTCCTGTCGGCTGCTGTACCCCTGTTTCTGGGCATTGAGTTCTCTGATGGAACGCTGCGCAACAAAGTAGTTGTGGGACAAAGTCGAAGTTCAATCTATTTTTCAATGCTTCTTACATCATTTGTGATTGAATTATCGCTTATACTCACATGGTCTCTGTTTTATATCATTCCTGGCCTGATTCTATTGAAAAGCGGCAATCCGTTCTGGGTTTATCTGGTATTATATCTGGCAATGATTATGGAAATGGCAGTATTTTCAGGCATCTTTACTTTAATTACTATGGCAATTGGCAATAAGGCAATAGCGGCAGTTCTCTGTATCATTCTGTCTCTGGCACTGTTTGTGCATGCAGCAGTTATTGATTCTGTTTTAAATCAGTCTGAGTATATTGCACCGGGATTTGTGATTTCAGCTGATGGAAGTGTGGAAATGTCGGGAGATCTGGAATTAAATCCCAATTACATTCCAGAGGGCAGTCCAAAGCGGGTTTTCTATAACTTTCTGATGGACTTTATGCCAGGTGGCCAGGCTATTCAGGTTTCCAGCCATAATATAGGCAATCTATATAAAATATATCTGTATGATGTTGTCTGGCTGGCAGTACTTGCCACTGGTGGAGCTATTATATTTAAGCGTAAAGATCTGAAATAGACAAAAGGAGGATAATATGCAGAATCTCATGAACTGGCTTTTGTTTATATTAATTTTGACTGTGATACTGGAGCTTCTGTATATTATCCTGTTAAGAAAAGGAATTGAAAACATCGGAAGAGATTTCTCAAATAAGCTTAATGATGATACCAATACAGCTCTAACGGTTTCTTTTCCTGACAAAGGTCTTAAAAAGTTTGCGCTGCTTATAAATAAAGAACTTAAAACTTTAAGAAATGAAAAACTGAAACTTGAACAGGGAAATATGGAACTGAATAAGGCCATAACCAATATTGCCCATGATCTGAGAACTCCTCTGGCAGCTATTAAGGGTTATCTGGAACTGCTGGAAACAGCTGCTGATGAAAAGAAGAAAGAAAGATATTTATCGGTTATTGCTGAAAGAACAGAAGCATTGAATACCCTTATGGAGGAACTGTTTCAGTATTCTGTTGTCACCACTTCAAATAAAAGCCTGGAAATGGAAGAACTGTCTTTAAACTCCGAACTGGAGATTGCCCTGGCTGGTGCATATGGCATGCTTAGTGCCAGGGGTATTAATCCAGTTATTGAGATACCAGATATAGCTGTAAAAAGAAAACTCAGTCATGAAGCTCTGCAGAGAATATTTGATAATATTCTTGTCAATTCGGCTAAATACTCAG
>JBJFHC010000255.1:0-2119 GCA_051893275.1 Erysipelotrichaceae bacterium
AAACAGTTCACTTTTCTGTAAGACCAGGGAGATTCTTTTTCGAAGATTAGATAAGTCATAGTCCTTAATGTTGATACCATCTATCAGTATTTCACCCTCATTGGCGTCATAGAAACGGCAGATGAGGTTTAAAAGAGTTGTTTTGCCAGAACCAGTAGCTCCCATGATGGCCAGGGTTTCACCTGGATATATTTTCAGATTTATGTCATAAAGTATTTTCTGGGAGTGGTTATAGGAGAAAGACAGATTTTTTATTTCAATAAGGCCATGTACTTCTGGTTCATCTTTATAGTTGCCTGATTTAAGAGATGGTTCATAATTCAGGATTTTTCTGATTCTTTTCCAGGAAGTGATACCTCTTGAGATATTCTGGATGAGCAGATTAAGCATTAATATGCCATTTAACATCTGGGTGGTATAGGTAATAGCCGCCATGATGGTGCCTGGTGTGGTAAAGCCACTTAATACATCCTGATAGCCGAACCATAATATCAGGGCAACAACCAGATACATCAGACAGTTGACTACCGGATTCATGAAGGCAAAGATAATCAGTACTTTCAGCTGGGTCTTAATCAGTTCGTTATTGGCTTTTTTAAATCTTATTTTTTCATAAACTTCTTTGACGCAGGCTTTAATTATGCGGATGCCATTTAAGTCTTCTTCCAGGATATTGTTTATTTCATCAAGTGAAGACTGCAGCCTGTCAAAAAGCGGATCAGCTTTATACATACAGTACAGAAGGCTTCCAGCAATTACCGGGAAGGCCAGGGTGACGATTATGCCAAAATGAATATTGAGCTGATACATCAGGAATAAAGATCCAAACATCTGCATCATAGTACGTATCATTCCTCTTACAAACTGGGATACAAAGTTCTGAACCTGAGTGATGTCGTTGGTTACTCTGGTTACCAGGGCTCCTGAGCTGTATAGGTCGACATCGGAAAATGAGAAGCTCATTATTTTTCTGAAGCTGTCTTTTCTTATTTCGTTGCCGATGTTCTGGCCAGAGAGATGCACAAAGATGTTGTTAAGAGATCCCGATAAACCTCCGATAATGACAATGATAATCATCTGCAGTCCATACCTGAATATTAGTTCCAGGTTTCCATTATTAAGTCCCAGTATTCCTTCATCAACTATCTTTAACATTATTGATGGCTGAATGAGGTCTACAGAGACTTCAATGAACATGAAAAGTCCAGCCAGGATTACATAGGGCAGGAAGGGTTTAATGTATTTCCACATTTCTGTAGCGTTCCCAGTCGTTATTTATTTTTTCCAGTAATTTAATCAGTTCTTCTTTTTCCTGGTTATTAAGGCATTTAAACATCTCTTCATGTCTTATTTCGCGCTCCTTTGATGCCTGAATAGCTTTCTCTTTTCCGGCTTCTGTCAGAGTGACTATCTGTACACGGTTATCATTCGGGTCAGCTTTTTTAATGATAAGTTGGTTATCCAGAAGTTTATCCAGGACTTCACAGACTGATGCCGGTCTTATTTTGAGTATTGCGGTAAGTTCTTTCTGGCTCATGGTTCCATTGTGTCCGTTTAAGATAATCAGTATTCTTTTCTGAGAGCCTTTTCCTTCGTAGAGTTTCTGCATGACATGGGATATGTCGGCAAGGTTTGTGATAAGTTTCTGGTCGATGTTCATAATATCTCCTTTAAATATTTAGGTACCTAAATATTATCGCACTTTTGACTGAAATAATTAACACATTTCTCTTAAGAATTTTTAGGTCAATCCTGTATATAATCAGGTCATGGATTTAATAATATATGGTTCTAAATATGGACATACAAAGGCTTATGCCGAGGAATATTCTAAAAGAACAGGTATACCCTGTGAAAATTATTGTGATGTTGTCAATATCGATAATCTGAGTACAGTTATTTATTTTGGAGCTCTTTATGCTGGAGGGGTAATGGGCTTAAAGAAAACACTGGATAAAATCAGTGTAGATGATAAAAGAATAATTGTCGTAACTGTTGGCTTATCCGATCCAGATGATGAGCATAATATCTCCAATATTGAAAACTCGATGAAGCAACAGCTGACAGCTGAATTATTCAATAAACTGGAGATATATCATCTAAGGGGAGGTATTGATTA
>JBJFHC010000256.1:0-2119 GCA_051893275.1 Erysipelotrichaceae bacterium
GGGTCCTCATCTGGGAAGCAGCCGATGTCTCACTTTTCACAAACCGTTCTCTCAGATTAAAAGAAAAACGCTACAAGTCATATATAGGCATGGAAATAGAATATGTAAACGCAAAGGCTTAGCCTCATCTCCACAAAATAATAGAAAAGGCTGTTTATGCTCAGATAGTTTAGCTCTATCCTGTAACAGCCTTTTTCATGAATCACAATCTTAAAAAATCCTATTCAACCGTAACACTCTTGGCTAAATTCCTGGGCTTATCAACATCAAGACCCCTGGCTACACTGACGTAATATGCCAACAGCTGTAGAGGAATTATCATTAAGGAACAGGCGAAAAGCTCACAGATTCTTGGAACATAGACAGTAAAATCAACATGTTCCTCGGTTGAATACTTGCCATAGGTAGTAATACCAGCCAGGTAGGCTCCACGGCTCTTGCATTCAACCATATTTGATATGGTCTTTTCATACAGCTCAGACTGACTCAAGGCACCAATAACCAGCGTACCATTTTCAATAAGCGAAATGGTGCCATGTTTAAGCTCACCAGCTGCATAGGCTTCTGAATGAATATAGGAAATCTCCTTAAGCTTCAAAGAGCCCTCCAGACAGATGGCATAGTCTATACCTCTTCCAATAAAAAAGACATCATGCACATTGGCATATTTAGAGGCAAACCACTGAATCCTTTCCTTATCATCAAGAATCTTGCGTATCTTATCAGGAATACTTTCCAGTTCCCTCATATACTCTTCATAAGTCTTATCATCAAGTTTGGCCAGTTTCATCGCCATTAGATATACCGCAATAAGCTGGGCACTGTAGGCCTTGGTTGTCGCAACCGATATCTCAGGACCAGCCAGAGTATAGATTACCTGATCGGCTTCTCTGGCTAAAGAAGAACCAACCACATTGACTATCGCAACAGTCGGGCAGATTCCCTTAACCATTCTTAAAGCTGCCAGGGTATCAGCTGTTTCACCTGATTGCGAAATAAAGACAGCCAGTGCCTTCTTGTTCAGAGGCATCTTTCGATACCTGAATTCCGAAGCCAGCTCAACTCTTACCGGAATATGACACATATCTTCAATTACATACTGGGCCACAACACCTACATGATAGGCCGAGCCACAGGCTACAATATAGATTGATTCTGGTGTATCAAAGTCAAGTTTTAAATCCTTTAAAGAATTCAGAGTATCCTCAACAGCCTTAGGCTGTTCATGGATTTCCTTAAGCATAAAATGCTCAAAGCCACCCTTCTCGGCAGCCTCAGCATCCCACTTGATCTCAACCGTATCCTTCTTGACAATATCACCATTAAGGTCATAGAAATCAACTTCACCCTTCTTGACACAGGCAAATTCCAGATTGCCAATATAATAAACATTACGGGTATATTTCAAAATGGCAGGCACATCCGAGGCAATAAAACTCTCATCATCCTTAACACCAATAATCATTGGTGAATCCTTACGGGCCACCCAGATCTGCTCAGGATAATCTCTGAACATCAGTTCCAGTGCGTAGCTTCCTCTGATACGCACCATTGCCTTGGCAATGGCATCAATTGGACCCAGCTTATATTTCTTATAGTAGTAATCAACCAGCTTAATAGCCACCTCAGTATCTGTGTCCGAATAAAAACGATAGCCATGTCTGCTTAATTTATCTTTCAGTTCAGCATAATTTTCAATAATACCGTTATGAACGCCGACAACGTCACTTTCAACCTCGCCAGCACCCGAACCAGTACAGTTGCCCGCAACATGCGGATGCGCATTCTTTTCGCTTGGCTCGCCGTGCGTTGCCCATCTGGTATGACCAATACCGCAGGTGCCCTTTAAAGTCTTGCCGCCATCCACTTTCTCTGAAAGATTGGACAGTCTTCCCTTAGCCTTGACAACTACTGCCAGTGATTCTCCATCCCTTACAGCCAGACCAGCCGAATCATAACCACGATATTCAAGCTTACTAAGACCATCTAATAATATTTCAGCAGCCTGTCTGTTTCCTGTATAACCAACTATTCCACACATAAAAGTGCTCTCCTTTTTTAATAAGCACTATTGTACCACTGTCGATATCGCTGTGAATGTATATTTTTTTGTACTAAC
>JBJFHC010000257.1:0-5339 GCA_051893275.1 Erysipelotrichaceae bacterium
TAAATCCCATTGGGGCAAAGGTATCATCAAGGCCAACTACGAGTGTTTTTGTTTCTTCAGTGTTATTGTCTGCGGTGTCATCAGTCTTTGGGCTGCTGCAGCCTGTAAGCAGTAAAACTAAAATAATAAATAATGCACAAATCTTTTTCATAATCTTTCCTCCTGATTTGTATTTTTTAGATATCTTAGCTTTAGAAACAAAAAACTCCCGTCCATAGGACGAGAGTTCAACTTCGTGGTTCCACCTAAATTCGATCTTTACCAGATCCTCCTTATCGAGTACTATCATACTCTAACACTTTAACGGGTGTTCCCGGTACCGCCTACTGTTATTTCGGGATACTGCTCCAAGATGTGTTCACTTATTCTAGTCCATCTCTTTCCACCTTACAGAGACTCTCTATCGACATCGAGATAAGCTACTGCTTCTTTTCTTCGCCTTTGATATCTTGTCTTTATCTTAAACCTCGAAATATCGACTTTTCAATAGTTTTTGTTCAAAATTTTTTATTTTTTGTATAAAAATTACATAACTATGAAAATATTTTCATTAGGCATCAGCTCTGGAGAAGGAATTTTTCATTACATCAGAGGCATTTTTAATTACTTTGTTTAAAAGATTCTGACTTTCAGTTTGAACCATTGATGCGATTTCTTCATTTACTGATTCTAAATAACTTTGAATATCGGTATCCGGTATATTCTTTTCCGCGTTAATAATCATTTCGTGACCCTTAGATACAGTCTGCAGAACATATCTTTCAATTTCAGCCTTAGAGGCGCTTAATGAGGCATCGCTTAAAGCGCCAACCAGACGTGATACCCAATAGAAGTTATCAGTCTTGCAGTCAGCAGTTACATTAGACAGATAGTCTGGTGTTCTGCTGACATTTGTATACTGGGGAATCATGGTATTGAACCTGTTTGAGGCCATCGCAATCCATTCCAGACACTGGTATTCAAATGGTTTATATGGTCTTATCTGAGTTATTGACAGGAAATTGTTGCGATTAATTCCTATTGGACGGAATTTGCCACAGTTAGATAGATCTCCTTTTTTGCCATAAGGATTGTATTCAGTATCCTCATAACAAGATGAAAGTATTTCCTTCATATCTTCCAGAGTTATTTTCTTTTCTGGTTTTAAGGCGAAAGGAATATTCATGTCGGTTGGACCATAATCCTTAACTGAAGGATTTAGATACTTTAGGGTATACCAGGCACGGGGAGTATTATAGACTCTATCGGAGTCATCTCTTGAACCTAAAGCTGCCCGGATATCAAAATGAGTGTTTTCTTTTACGGGAATACTATTTAAAGACAGGTCTAAGTGATTGTCGGCTATAAACTCTGCCATATCGGCTGAGCAGATGTTGTTTATCTGGCCAGTATAGGCATCTTTGAAGTCGAAATAATCAATTCCCTGCTGATTGGGGATAATGGCATAGTGGTCATCCGGTATTCTTACCGCAATAAAGTGGTGTCCACCGATGGTTTCAAGCCACCATATTTCATCTCTGTCCTGGAAACCAATACCGTTTTTCTCGTATGTTCCGTATTTTTCCAGCAGACTTCCAAGCCTAATGACACCTTCTCTGGCGCTTTTAATATAGGGCAGGGTAATGGTGACGATATCTTCTTCACCAATTCCTTCCTTGACCATTGGATCGGCTCCCAGAACTCTAGGGTTAGAGGTGATTGTTTCAGTTGCGGTCATTGAAACATTACAAGAATTTATGCCGGCAGCTGCCCAGATTCCTTCATTATCTACGGCATTTGGCATGGCGGTATACTGCATAGGGTTATCAGGCAGATCAATTTCGACTTTGGAGATTACAGATTTATATTTTCTTGGCTGTTCCTCAGGTTTTACGACGATGAATTTCTTTTCGCAATAGCCATTGGCTCCCGAGTCTTCATTTCGGGCCATCATGGTTGAGCCATCATAGGAGGCGTCTTTTCCTACTAATAGAGTTGTACAGGGCATATTTATTCCTCACTTTCCTTATCAATTTTAGCACCTTTATGGGATAATGGAGGTGTTGTACAAAAGGAGAAAGAATAAATGCTTACAGATGTTCAGATTGCCCAGAGTGCTCAGATGGAGCCAATTAAGGAAATCGCAGCCAAGGTTGGCTTAAGCGAGGATGATTTGGAGCTTTATGGAAAATATAAGGCTAAAATTTCTTTAGAAACCATTGAAAGACTGAAAGACGAAAAAGATGGAAAACTGGTTCTGGTTACCGCTATCAACCCAACACCGGCAGGTGAGGGCAAGACAACTACCATGATAGGTCTGGCTCAGAGCTTAAATAAAATTGGAAAAAAGACCGTTGTGGCCATGAGGGAACCATCACTTGGACCTTGTTTTGGTGTTAAGGGCGGTGCAGCCGGTGGTGGCTATGCTCAGGTTGTGCCAATGGAAGACATTAACCTGCACTTCACTGGCGATATTCATGCCATTACTACGGCCAACAATCTTATTTCCGCTATGCTTGATAATTCACTTCAGCAGGGAAATCCATTGAATATTGACCCTCGAAATATTGTCTGGAAAAGATGTGTTGACTTAAACGACAGAGCCTTAAGACATATTGTTGTGGGACTGGGCGGCAAGGTTAATGGTGTACCTAGAGAAGATGGCTTTGACATTTCAGTTGCCTCAGAGGTAATGGGAGTACTTTGTCTGGCTACTTCTTTAGATGACCTGAAGAAGAGAATCGCCCGCATGATAGTGGCCTACAGCTATGATGGCAAGGCTGTTACAGTTGATGACTTAAAGGCTACCGGTGCAGTTACTTTGTTGCTGAAAGATGCCATCAAGCCAAATATGGTACAGACTCTGGAACACAATCCAGTACTGGTACATGGCGGTCCATTTGCCAATATTGCCCATGGCTGCAACTCAGTTATGGCTACAAAACTGGCTTTAAAACTTGGCGATATCGCAGTTACCGAGGCTGGTTTTGGTGCTGACCTTGGTGCAGAGAAGTTTTTAGATATCAAGTGCCGTCAGGCAGGACTTAAGCCGGATGCCGTTGTAATAGTGGCAACCGTTCGTGCCTTAAAGATGCATGGCGGTATGGACAAGAAGGAACTATCTAACGAGAATCTTGAAGCCTTAAGAAAGGGCGTGGAGAATCTTGAGAAACACATTGAAAATATTCATTCATTTGGTTTACCAAGTGTAGTAGCCATTAACGCTTTTCCAACCGATACTAAGGCTGAACTTGATCTGTTAAAGGAAATCTGTGAAGCTAAGGGCGCCCGTGTAGCTCTGTCTGAAGTATGGGCTAAAGGGGCCGATGGTGGCATTGAACTGGCTAACAGGGTTGTCGAGGTTCTGGAAAGTGAAAAGGCTGACTTTAAGCCTATCTATGATCTGGACTTAAGCATTGAAGATAAGATCAGAACTATTGCGACTAAGATTTATGGCGCAGATGATGTAATTTTTACCAAGAAGGTTGTTAATAAAATTAAAAAGTTTAATGAACAGGGGCTGGACAAGCTTCCGGTATGTATTGCCAAGACCCAGTATTCCTTATCAGACGATATGACATTACTGGGCCGTCCTAAGGGCTTTAAGGTCGAAATCAATGACCTGATTCCAAATACCGGTTCAGGTTTCCTGGTTGCGATTGCGGGCGATATTATGAGAATGCCTGGTCTGCCTAAGGTTCCAGCTGCCAACAATATGGATATTCTGGACAATGGCGAAATTGTAGGTCTCTTCTAATGAAAGCTTTTGATATGCATGATGATATGGGTACCAACCTCTATCATCGTTATTTAAATGGAGAACAGGATGTCTTTAAAAAATACCATCTCGATGATTTAAAAAAAGGCGAGGTGGAAGGCGTTTTCTGTGCCTGTTTCTTCAGGGGTGACGAAACATATTCAGATATGCAGAAGATGATTCTGCATGCCAATGAGGTTTTAGATTCAGAAAATACAGTAGTAAAAGTTACTAAGAAAGAAGACCTTGATATTCCAAATAAGATTCATGCCGTCATTTCGGTTGAAGGAATGTGCGGTATTGGTGAAAATGTTGAAGAAGAGATTAAATGGCTTTATGAGCATAATGTCAAAGTAGCTTCTTTAGTCTGGAATGAATCAAACTCTCTGGCTGATGGCTGGCCCAATAATCCCTTAAGAGGCTTAAGTGAAAAGGGTATTAAGGCAGTAGAGAAACTTAATGAATATAACATCATCATTGATGTATCCCATATCAATGAAGCTGGTTTCTGGGATATTGTAAGATTAAGCAACAAACCGATAATTGCCACTCATTCCAATGTCAGAACTCTATGTAACCATCAAAGAAATCTTACCGATCAGCAGATTAAGGCTATTGCCCTCAAGGGTGGCCTGATCGGTTTAAATGCCGCGAAACATTTTATCAGTGAAGATGAAAGTAAATGTAATGCGGCTATGCTGGCAAAGCATGGAAGATATATTGCCGATCTTGTAGGCGCAGAGCATCTGGCTTTTGGCTTTGACTATATGAACTTTTTAAATCAGTATGGAGCTGATTCCATGGCTGATGATTTAAGATCAGCTGCCGATACTCAGAATCTGGTTAATGCATTAAAAGCTGAAAACTTCTCTGATGAAGAAATAGAAATGATTGCCTATGGCAATGTAGAAAATCTTTTAAAAAAATATTTGTAATTATTCTAAAAAAATAAGAATCGTTCTTAAATAAGTGATATAATCATTTAGGACATTACAGGAGGAATTACATATGTCAAACAAATATGCAGGAACTAAAACTGAACAGAATCTGTGGACAGCATTCGCAGGTGAATCTCAGGCCAGAAACAAGTATACTTACTTCGCTTCAGTTGCCAAGAAGGAAGGTTATGAACAGATTTCCGCTTTATTCTTAAAGACAGCTGATAACGAAAAGGAACATGCTAAGCTCTGGTTCAAGGAACTGGGTGAATTAGGCGATACTCCAGCTAACCTGTTACATGCAGCAGAAGGCGAAAACTATGAATGGACTGATATGTATGATGGTTTTGCGAAGGAAGCCGAAGAAGAAGGTTTCACAGCTTTAGCTGCCAAGTTCAGAATGGTTGCCGCAATCGAAAAGGAACATGAAGAAAGATACAGAGCTTTATTACACAATGTTGAAGCTCAGGAAGTATTCAAGAAGTCAGAAGTTAAGGTATGGGAATGCCGCAACTGTGGTCATATCGTAGTAGGTACTCAGGCACCTGCAGTTTGCCCAGTTTGCTTACATGCACAGGCTTACTTCGAGATTAACGCTAAGAACTATTAATAGTTAAACTTAATCTACTATATTTAAGGGACAGTTTAAAATGCTGTCCTTTTAA
>JBJFHC010000257.1:5439-8254 GCA_051893275.1 Erysipelotrichaceae bacterium
TAGTTAAACTTAATCTACTATATTTAAGGGACAGTTTAAAATGCTGTCCTTTTAATATTGAGGTGATATCGTTTATATGATATTGCATATACGAATGTGAACCCCGAACACATTATCAAAAAGTAAACGCTATAAATTTACGGCGAAAAACCCACCATATGCTTGCATGCAGGATGAAAAGTTGCTTCGTTGAACTTGATATTAAGATAGAATGGATATATAATCTATGTATAAACATAGATAAATAACATAAAAAAAGACATCCATATATTTGAAATCTGGAGGAAAGAAATAATGGCACGCGCTAAAAGCGACAATGTACAAATCAATATTTCTATTCCCGCTGAATGGAAAATAGAACTTGAAAACCTTGCGCGTATCTATTCTGTAGAAGAAGGTGAAACTATCACATTTCTTGATCTGATGCGTAGAGGCATCCAGGAAAAATATCAGTTAGGAAAAAAAGATGATGAGTGAGGAACAATATCATAGTGCTTCGCATTGCAAGTATCTGATACAGTATCATATCATCTGGTGTCCAAAGTTCAGATTTTCGCTGTTGCAGGGAAATGCTGATGCCATTCTTAAACAGATATTGCAGAAAATCTGTGATGATTACAGCTACCACATAAAGGCACTTGAAGTGATGCCTGACCATATACATATTTTCATAGATGTTCCTAAGACGGTGGCCCCATGCGATGCTGCAAGAACTCTAAAGAGTATCAGTGCCATTGAACTGTTCAAAGCATTTCCTGAGCTTAAGCAATTCTATGCAAGATGCGGCGTTCTATGGTCACGAGGATATTTTGTATCAACTGTAGAGCACATAAGCGAAACTACGGTAATTAAGTACATTGAGGAACAGAAAAACCATGGCTGACGAAGAATATAACAGGATTCTAAAACAATACCATAAATTTTCTGACAGGCATATTTTAGTCGCTGAGACCGATATGTCTTATTGTGATGTTCTTAAAGTCGTGAATCTCTCTGAGAGATTGCGCAAGGCGGGAAACGAACTAACCGGCCTTATGAGAAAAAAATACGAACAGCTCATACGTACGAAAAGATACCGCAAACTTCTTTCTTTGTATGGCAATACCGAAGATAAGGCCAAACGCAGATATTTGGCCAGCCAGCTGAACGAAATGCAGAAAACATATAATGTCACATGGGACTACTGCAGAAAATCCATGATTCCAATAGGCAGAAAATATTGCATAGATGCAATATTTGCCCTGACAAGAGCTGAGGATATCTTCACTGGCATAAAGAAATGCCTGTATGCTGAAGGAAAAACTGTTCATTTCTCTAAATATGGAGAATTGCCCTGTATAAGGGCAAAGCAGACAAGCCGTGGAATCCCGATGTCTGTAAAAGATGGACAGCTTAAGTTCAGACTTGGCAATATCGCTTTTGGAATACATGTGAGTGACAGATTTCAGGAAGATGAGGTTAACGCTATTCTTTCCTATCTGTCTGAATATGCAAGCATTGATATAAAAGCAGTCAATACTTTTATGGAAGATTCATACTGTATAGATACATACAGACCCTGCTACGCAACGCTTGTTCCTGTTAAAATTCGTGGCAGGTACAGGGTGTATCTGCATCTGACCATTGAAGGCAAGGCAAAACCTAAATACAGCAAGTATGGAAGTCTCCGCCATAAGTATGGCATTGGTATTATAGGTGCTGATATTGGTACACAGACTGTTGCGTATACATCCAATACCGAGGTGGAATTAAAAAATCTTTCAGAACGTGGCAACAGTATTCAGACTTCCGAGAGAAAAGAACGTCTGCTTTACCGTGCGATGGACAGGTCAAGACGTGCAGCCAATCCGCAGAATTATAATGATGATGGCACCATTAAAAAAGGACACAAGTCCTGGAAATATTCAAATCATTATAAGAAACTAAAAATCAAACACTCCGAATTATGTCGTATAAACGCTGTAAACAGACAGCTTGCGATAAATGAGGACGCAAATCATTTACGGAGCCTTGGAGATACATTTGTAACAGAACCGAAAAATGCAGGCAAGCTCATGAAGCGAGCCAAAGAGACTACAAAAAATGATAAAGGCAAATTCAACAGGAAAAAGCGTTTTGGCAAATCTGTTATGAACAGATGTCCTTCTGGATTTCTGACCACTGTAGAAAAGAAATTCAAAGTGACAGGTGGTACATATATAGAGGTTCCAAATAATTATAGAGCATCGCAATACGATCATACTGCGGATGATTATATCAAAAAGAAGCTGTCCGATAGAATCTATAAACTTAAAGATGGCACAGAGGTACAGAGAGATCTGTATTCATCATTCCTGCTGTACTGTTACGACTATAGAACACAGAACATAGATAAAAACAGATGCATTATGGAATTTGAAAAGTTCTACAATAAAGAAAAAGCCTTAATCGAATGTATTAAGGCTAATAAGATTAAAGTATTAAACAGTGGAATAAAAATAGCTTAACAACTTAATAATAGGGAGATTGACTGTACTTCCTTGCACAAAAGCAGAAATTTACCGTTAATGTGGTCGTAGGACTGCCTGGTAATGAAAGTCCTGATTCAAACAGACTTACACTTGTAACTCCAAAGTCTGAAAATGATGTACGATTACAAGCTACACTTGGCAATCAGAACCCCACAGGCTTGCCCGTGGGAGCAGTCAGATGTTGGTGAACCTCCATCAAAGTCGCTGAAGAGAGTATCACTCGCAAGAGAATTTTATTCCTCTTTTCTTCTGTAAGCGCTTAACTATTGTAAATATTTTATTTCTATTGAAAATGTTTTCTTAGT
>JBJFHC010000258.1:0-2104 GCA_051893275.1 Erysipelotrichaceae bacterium
GACCATGAAAGAGGATTATGATTTAAGCTACAGTCTTGATGAATATGAATATCTTTCTAAATATAAGGATACCTTTGATGAAAAGATCAATATTCCTTTAATGGTTAAAGATGAGCAGAAGCTTAAGGAAGACATTAAAAACAATGTTATCTGCAGCTACATAATCGAAAAGGAACACCATGATATCTGTCAGATGGGTTCGACTGATATTGGCGATGTCTCATGGTGTGTGCCAACTGGTCAGTTTAATACTGCCTGTTTCGCCTATGGCGCCAGTGGTCATTCATGGCAATGGGTAGCCCAGGGCAAGAGTTCAGTTGCCGATAAAGGCATGAAGTATGCCGGCAGGGTATTATGTGATGCGGCTATTAAGTTACATAATAATCCAGATCTGATTGAAAAAGCTAAGAGGGAACTTAAATATAAGCTTGATGGAGAAGACTATAAGTGTCCTATCCCTAAAGATGTTAAACCCCATGTATATGATTTCTAAAGTTAAAAATACTGCCTGTGACACAGGCAGTATATTCATTTTAATCTAAATCCTCACCATTAGAGGCAATGACTTTCTTCCACCAGTAGAAGGAGTCTTTTTTATATCTGGCACCATCACCTGAGCCATCATCCTGATAATCTACATAGATGAAGCCATAGCGCTTGTGCATTTCACCGGTTGAAGCTGATACCAGGTCAATACAGCCCCATGGAGTATAGCCCCAAAGCTCTACACCATCAATGTTGATGGCATCAGCCATGGCATTGATATGGTCTCTCAGGTATTCGATATGGGCGTTGTCATGGCATACTTTCTGACCGTTTTCTTCAACCAGAACGTCCTGGGTACCCAGTGAGTTTTCAACAATGAAGATTGGTTTCTGGTATCTTTCCCATAATTCATTTAAGGCAATTCTTAAGCCCAGAGGGTCAATGGTCCAGCCCCAGTCACTGGCCTTGAGGTAAGGGTTCTTTAAGCCACCCAGTCCCATATTGCCACTGGCTTTGTTCTTGAGAACTTCTGGGTCAGTAGAGATAACACCTGACATATAGTAGGAGATTGAAAGGAAGTCAACGGTACCTTTTCTTAATGTTTCGGCTTCTTCTTCAGTTAAGGAGAAGTTTACACCTTCTCTTTCGTATTCCTTTAATTTATAAGAAGGATAATAGCCTCTGGCCTGAACATCTTCATAGAAGTGGTAGCCATGCATTGACTGCTTGGCGGCCAGTACATCTTCAGGGTTGCAGGTATTGGCATAGTTGGCACCATAGGCTACCATGTTTCCTACCTTGTTGTTAGGATCGATTTCGTGCAGCGCCAGTACAGCCCTGGCTGAGGCAATGAGCTGGTTCTTGGAAATATCGGCAACAATCTGAGGTGAACGTCTGCCAATTCCGGCTGACATCCATGGTGACATAGCTGCGATATTGATTTCATTGAAAGTAAGCCAGTATTCTACTTTGCCCTTATATCTTTCACCAACTGTTTTTACATATCTTAAGAAGCAGTCAATAGTTCTTGAATCAGTCCATGAACCCCAGGCATTAGATAAGCCGATTGGTGTTTCATAGTGTGATAGAGTTACTAATGGTTTAATACCATATTTCAGGCATTCATCAAAGACGTTATCATAGAACTTAAGTCCTTCTTCGTTTGGAGTTTCTTCCATGCCGGTAGGGAAGATTCTGGCCCAGTTGATAGATAATCTGAAGGTCCTGAAGCCCATTTCACCAAACAGGGCAATATCTTCTTTGTAGTGATGGTAGAAATCGATACCCTGATGTGAAGGGTAGTCATAGCCTTCAAAACAGCCAAATACCGCATCTTCTGGAGCATTTAAGCCAAACATTGGTTCTTCATGAATGACACCATCGCTGGTTTTGTAGGTTACAGTTCTAAGTTTTGTACGTGAGCCTCTGGTTGTGCAGTCAGAAGAGTTAACGCCTTTACCGCCTTCGCTGAAGCCACCTTCAAACTGGTTGGCGGCTGTTGCGCCACCCCAGAGGAAATTTTCAGGGAATTTTGCCATATGTTTTTTCTCCTTTATATTTTTACAGTTATATTTTAACTTACAGTTGTTTATTTGACTGTGCAGAAAATGAACAGTTT
>JBJFHC010000259.1:0-8162 GCA_051893275.1 Erysipelotrichaceae bacterium
AAGCCAATATAGTTAAGATGGAGAAGATGTGTGAGTAGCACATCTTTTTAATGGCATAAAAAAAGTGTGGTTTACCACACAATTCTTAAGCAGCCTTGCCCTTTAAAGTCTTAAGAGCTCTGGCTGATACACGCATCTTTACTGGCTTTCCGTCAACCATAACTGTAACCTTCTGAAGGTTAACGCCCCATTTACGTCTTGTAGCACGTAATGAGTGAGAACGGTTGTTGCCTGACATAGGTCTTTTTCCAGTTATTTCACATACTCTTGCCATGTTATAAACTTCCTTTCGTTTATCTCGCTTAAGAATAATATCATAATAAAAATGAAAAAGCAATTTTATTCATAAAAATTATTTTTCTTTATAGTATAATACTAAATGTTATGGGAAATACATTAAAACAGGTATATGCATCAGTATATATTGACGATAATCTTCTGCAGATTCTAATAGGTGAATATTTCAATACCAGATTCAATATTATTTATTCAAATACATCAGCTATAGAAGGCATGCTTAATTTTAAAATTGCCGACTATAAGCTGGTAGTCAAGACAATAAAGGAACAGATTGCCATAGCTTCAGCTAAAATTGGTGCAACTGTAAAAAAAGTCATTCTGGTTCTGCCCGCTTTTAATTTCAAGCGTTTTCCTTTAAGAGTCTCAGTTGTACCAAGCGGAGGTATTCTGACTAAAAAGGATGTGGCCAGAGCCCTGACTTCTTCACTTAGAACACAGGTTGATTCTGATTTAACTATTGTAAATGCGGCAGTTATTAAGTATTTAATCAACGGTATTTCTACCAGAAGGCTTCCAGAGAGGGAAGTTTGTGAAGAGGTGCTGATTGATATAGATCTTTTATGTGCTGATAAGGAAATGGCTTTTGAATATATTAATGCCGTAAGTGATGCCGGACTGGAGATTCTGGATATTACTTTAAATAATTATGCAATCTGTAAAGAAGCTGTACTGCTTGAACAGTCTCTGTCAGAAAATATTATTTTATTAGATATATCAGATTCTCATACCTATATGTCACTGCTGTCGAAGGGAAAACTGGTATCAACCGAAGTTATTTATGAGGGACTGGGTGGAATTATTTCGGATATACGCAAGACCATCAATATTCCGCTTAATGACTTAACAAGGCTTACCGTTTATAATGTTAACTATGAATCAGAGAATCCGGAAGATGCAGTATATGCCTGGAAGGATGAGAAAAATGTTTCGCATTCGGTAAATATTAAGAAGCTGAATGACTGTGCCAAAAAACCTTTACAGGATTATATAGACCGCATTATGCAGATGTGTACTCCGATTCTTGAAAAAGGTAAGACAAAGTTTATTATGACGGGGCAGGGTTCTAAGATGGATGCCCTGGCTAAAGAATTAAGGGAAGCTTCAAAAGCTGAGGTAAAACAGTATTATCCTGATACAATAGGTATAAGGGATGCCCAGATGTGTTCGATTTATGGTTCTTTCTTTGCCTATAAGGAAAAAGCCAATCTGAACAATTTAAATGTATCCTGTGTAGATATAGCTGAATATGATTCAACTGTAGATCAGAAAAAGATTGATGTTGAAGGGGAAACTATTACCATGAAGATAAAGAAACTGTTTGAACAGTACCGCGATAGGGAGGAAAAATAAAATGACAATGAAACCAGAGTATAACCAGGTAGCCAGAATTAAGGTATTCGGTGTAGGCGGAGCTGGCTGTAACGCTGTAAATAGAATGGTAAATGATGGAGTAAAGGGTGTAGAATTCTATGTCTGCAATACTGATCTTCAGTCATTAAATCAGTCAAAGTGTGGAAATAAGATAGTATTAGGTAAAAATACAACCAAGGGTTTAGGTGCCGGCGGCAATCCGGAAAATGGTTCTAAAGCTGCCATTGAGTCAGAAGAAGATATCCGCAAGGCTATGGCTGGTGCTGATATGGTATTTATCGCCTGTGGTGAAGGCGGTGGTACCGGTACAGGTGCTTCACCAATCTTTGCCAAGATTGCCAAAGAAGTTGGTGCTCTGACTGTTGGTGTTGTAACTACACCATTTGAATTTGAAGGACGCCGAAGAAATGACCAGGCCAAGGTAGGTCTTGAGCAGCTTAAGCAGTATATTGATTCAATTATTGTTGTCTCTAACAACAAGCTTTTACAGATTATCGGCAAGATTCCGATGCAGGATGCCTTCAAGGAAGCTGATAATATCTTAAGACAGGGTGTACAGACTATCACTGATCTGATTGCCGTACCAGCATTCATCAACCTGGACTTTGCGGATGTTAAGTCGGTAATGTCTAACAAGGGTACAGCCCTAATCGGTATCGGTATGGCCCAGGGTGAAAACCGTGCCAAGGAAGCAGCTGCCAGAGCTATCCGTTCACCTTTACTGGAAGCTCAGATCAAGGGTGCCAAGTCAGCTATTATCAATGTAACTGGTTCCGATATTACAATCTATGATTCAAGCGTTGCGGTTGAATATATCAGAGAAGCAGCCGGCAATGATATTGATATTATCTATGGTGTGGCAGTAAATGAATCACTTGGTGAATCTATTATTGTTACAGTTATTGCGACTGGTTTTGACCTTCCAGATACCACTGTAAATAAACAGTCTACACAGCTGTTTGTTTCTGGTACTGAAGACAAGCCAATCATCAGAGATACTCAGGCGGAGGCTAGAATTGCGGCAGAACCTAAGGACAGCGTTCATGTGAGCGTTAACCAGGATGATGATGATCTGCCAGCATTCTATAAGACAAGAATATAAAAATGGATAATTTAGTCGATTTACATACTCATTCCGTTTTGTCTAAACACGCTTATTCTTCACTGACTGAGAATATAGACAGTGCGATTGAAGCAGGACTAAAATATCTAGGAATCTCTGAACATCAAAGTGATCCCATCGGCGTAGGTGCACATATCTACGCCTTTAGTAATCTTTCAATTATCCCATCTGTCTATAAGTGTCTAAGGATTTTTAAGGGAATTGAGTTTAATATATTAAATGATAGAGACTTAGATATTGAAGATATAGATTTAAGACCATTAGATTTTGGCATAGCTTCAATTCATGGTTTCTGTTACTCTGATGCAGGATTTACAGGTAATACCGATAATGTCTTAAGGGCTTTAAATAATCCTCATGTACTGGTTATGGGACATCTGGACAGAGGTTTTTATCCAATGGATTATGAAAAGATTATTTCAGAGTGTAAAAAGTTCCATAAGCTGATTGAAATAAATGATGCCTCTTTATTTAAACTGTCTGACGAAAAGTATCTAAAAGCTGTATCTATCATGAATAATATGCTAGATATCTGTAAGAAATATGATCAGCCTATTATTATGAATTCTGATGCCCATATTAAATACTATGTAGGCAGGATAGACAGTGTACAGAAGGTGGTTGAAGATAATGGCTTCCCTAAGGAGCTTATCTTAAACTACAGTGAAAATTTGATAAAAGATTACCTTAAGGTATAGAATAAAATGGTTTTTTAAAGGAGATATATGGAAGACCCGATAAGTTGCAACTTTATTTTTGATTTAACATGGAGGATATTCTGATGACTATAGATATGTATCCTCTTGTACTGATATTACTAATGGTATGTTCAGCCTTTTTCTCAAGCGCTGAGACTGCTTTTTCATCGCTTAATAAAATAAAACTCAAGAACAAGGCAAACAATGATGATTTAAGAGCGGCCAAAACACTGGAGATTGCGGAAGATTTTTCTAAATTTATTTCAACTGTTCTGATTGGAAACAATATTGTCAATATTGTTTCAACAGCTCTGGCTACAGTTTATTTTACTTTCTATTTTGGTGACAATGGTGCAGCTGTTTCATCTATTGTGATGACTGTTGCGGTACTGATTTTTGGCGAAATACTGCCTAAAAGACTGGCCAAACTCTATCCTGAGAAATACGCCATGGCTATTACACCCTTCATTCATTTTCTGATGGTAATACTAACTCCACTGTCTTTTATCTTTGAGGGTATAGGCAATCTGGTAGAAAAGATCTTTAAGAAAGAAGAAGAGGAAGACTTCAACTCTGAAGAACTGGTAACCATGGTGGAAGAGGCTGAATCACAGGGCGACATGGATGAACATGAGGCTGAAATAATTACCAATGCCATTGAATTCAATGACCTTGATGTAGGTGAAATATTTACGCCAAGAGTAGATGTAATATCAGTTTCAAATAAAGATACTCTGGAAGAAATCGAGAAAAAGTTTAGAGAAACAGGTTTCTCAAGGCTTCCATATTATAAAGATACAATCGATAATATTGTCGGTGTAATTCACGAAAAAGACTTCTACTCACTCTACTACAATAAATCAAAGACCAGACTTACTCAGATTCTGCAGAATGTAATCTTTACCTCAAAGTCAGTAAAGATATCAACCCTGTTAAGACAGTTGCAGTCCAATAAATCGCATATGGCAGTCGTAGTCGATGAATATGGCGGTACAGAAGGCATTATCACCATGGAAGATATACTGGAAGAGCTGGTAGGTGAGATTTATGATGAACATGATGAAGTAGTAGAATACTTCAAGAAAGTAAATGATACGACCTTTATAGTTGACTGTGATGCGGATATTGAAGATTTCTTTGATTATCTCAATATTAACTATAAAGAAGAATATGACTTCAATACGGTTGCCGGCTTTGTCAATGAGCACTTTGATTCAATACCATCAATCGGTGATGAATTTGAATTTGAAGACTACCGCATTGAAGTAACTGAAGCTGATCAGCGCCAGGTAAAAGAAATAAAGGTTAACCGTATAGAAAAACCAGCTGAAGAAAATACTTCAGAGAACAAACTGATGGATTTCTTCAAGAAAGATGAAGAATAATATCATTTTTTAACAAATATATTTAAGCTTTGTACCTTTTTATGAATATCGCTTTCATTTTAGGCATTAAATGTGTATAATTTTCAAGGACTTAAATTAAGTGCGGGACACTTAGAAGTTGCTTGGATAGATGAATTAAGCCTTCAAGTGTACACTTGGAGGTTTTTATTTAGATGAATCAGCAGATGATGGAAATTGTATCCAATGAACTAATTGCCTCTAAAACCTACAGAATGGTTTTAAGAGGAGATGTATCATGTTATGATCGACCTGGTAAATTCATGAATATCGCCATTGAAGGCAAATATTTAAGAAGACCTATTTCCGTAAGTGATACCTTTGATGATAAAGCTGTCATAATCTACAAGGTTGTAGGTGAGGGAACAAAGTGGTTAAGTGAACAGACAAGCGGCAAAAAACTTGATATCTTAAATGGACTTGGAAATGGCTTTGATGTAAACAAGAAATATCCCTTAATTGTAGCTGGTGGACTTGGTGTTGCCCCAGTATATGGTTTAGCTAAACAGCTGGATAATCCGATTGTAGTGCTTGGCTTCAGATCCAAAGAGGATATGTTCCTGATTAAAGAATTTGAAAAGATTACAAACAAACTATATGTCTGTACCAATGATGGATCATATGGTGAAAGAGGCTTTGTCACTGATGTTATGGTAGAAGAAGGACTTACAGATAAGAACTATTACTGTTGCGGTCCACTGGTCATGATGAAACAGGTAAAAGCTTTATCCAATGGAAAGGGTGAGCTTTCTTTGGAAGAAAGAATGGGCTGTGGCTTTGGTGCCTGCATGGGCTGTTCTATTGAGACATCAAGAGGTCCAAAAAGAATCTGTAAAGAAGGACCGGTATTTAATTCGGAGGAACTGTTATGGGAAGACTAGAAACTAATCTAAGCGGTTTAACTTTAAAGAATCCGGTAATACCAGCTTCAGGAACCTTTGGTTTTGGCTATGAGTTTGCGGATTACTATGATATTGATATTCTGGGTTCTATCTCTATTAAGGGAACTACCTTAAAACCAAGATTTGGCAATCCAACACCCCGTATTGCGGAATGTGAAAGAGGATTAATTAACTCAGTTGGCTTACAGAATCCTGGTGTAATAAGTGTTATCAATGAAGAACTGCCTAAATTAAGTAAAGTTTATCATTCTAAAATAATTGCCAATGTATCTGGTTTCTCTATAGATGAATATGTTACTACCGCCTCAATGATGGATAAACAGGATATGGTAGGAATTATTGAAGTTAATATTTCCTGTCCAAATGTTCATAATGGCGGTATGAGTTTTGGTACAGATACAAAGATGGCCTATAAGGTTACCAGGGCTGTTAAGGAAGTATGTTCTAAGCCTGTCTATATTAAGCTTAGTCCAAATGTTACTGATATAGTTTCTATAGCCAAAGCATGTGAAGAAGCTGGAGCTGATGGTATCTGTCTGATTAATACCTTATTAGGCTCAAGGTTTGATCTAAGAACTGG
Source organism: Erysipelotrichaceae bacterium (assembly GCA_051893275.1). Taxonomy (GTDB): domain Bacteria; phylum Bacillota_I; class Bacilli_A; order Erysipelotrichales; family Erysipelotrichaceae; genus Colivicinus. The sequence goes on from JBJFHC010000259.1 coordinate 6,378, forward strand.
AAAGCCAGTAATACACAATATCATGGGTGGCCTTTCTGGACCTTGTATAAAGCCTGTAGCGCTTAGAATGGTCTATCAGGTATATGAAGCTGTCAATCTTCCAATTATTGGAGTAGGGGGCATAGAAAGTGCTACAGATGTTATTGAATTCATGTATGCAGGTGCTTCAGCAATTGAAGTAGGGGCGGCCAATCTGGTAGATCCTCTGGCCTGCAAGAAAATAATTGAAGATCTTCCTTCACTGATGGATGATCTTAACATAGATAAATTACAGGATATAATCGGGAGGGCTCATAAATGTCAGATGTAATTATTGCGTGTGATTTTTCAAGTAAAGAAGAAACCTTGAAATTTCTGGACCAGTTCAAAGAAGAAAAACCATTTGTAAAGATCGGTATGGAACTCTTCTATGCCGAAGGAAGTGAAATTGTAAAAGAAATCAAGAAAAGAGGACATAAGATCTTCCTCGATCTTAAACTCTGTGATATTCCAAATACTGTCTACAAGGCTATGAAAAACATTGCAGCCTTAGGTGTAGATATGACCAATGTTCATGCCTTTGGTTCAATTGAAATGATGAAGGCCGCCAAAAAAGCTATAAATGAAGTAAATCCTGATACAAAACTTATTGCGGTTACCGTATTAACCAGTTCAGACCAGAATGTACTGGACAACGAACTGATGATTGATGGAAACATCAACGATGTAATTTTAAAATACGCTGCCAACACTAAGGAAGCTGGACTTGATGGTGTTGTATGTTCACCACTTGAATCAAAGATTATCAAAGACAAATGTGGTGAAGACTTCCTGACAGTTACCCCAGGTATCCGCTTTGCCGATGATGCCAAGGGCGATCAGAAAAGAGTTACAACTCCAGCTATGGCTAAGGAAATCGGTTCTAGCTATATTGTTGTTGGTCGCTCAATCACTGGTGCTTCAGATCCGGTTGAAGCATATAGACGCTGCGTTAGAGAATTTATAGGAGAATAAAATGGAAAAACTAATTGCCAGAGATTTATTATCAATCAATGCCGTATTCTTAAGACCAGAAGACCCATTCACCTGGGCCAGCGGTATTAAAAGCCCAATTTATTGCGATAACCGTCTTACACTTAGTGATGTAAAAGTCAGAGAAGACGTTGAAAACGCCTTGGTGGAAAATGTAAAGAAACACTTCCCAGAATGCGAAATGCTGATGGGTACAGCCACAGCCGGCATAGCTCATGCCGCTATAATGGCAACTAAAATGAATCTGCCAATGGGCTACGTAAGAGCTAATGCTAAAGACCATGGTCGTACCAATCAGATAGAAGGCAAGTGTCCAAAAGGAACCAAAGTAGTAGTTGTCGAAGACTTAATCTCTACTGCCGGATCTTCAATGGATGTAATCGATGTCTTAAGAGAAAATGGTGTAGAAGTACTTGGTATGGTTTCCATTTTCACTTATGGCATGAAGAAAGGTTTAGAAAGACTTGCCGCAAAGAATGTCAAGAATGTAAGCTGTTCAAATCTTGATGTTCTGGTTGATGTAGCTATCGAAGAAAACTACATTAAAGCTGAAGATAAAGCCAGACTGCTTAAATTTAGAGACAATCCAAGTGATGAATCATGGATGGATAAACAGGCTTAAGCCTGTTTTCTTTCACTTCATGATATCCTCCAGTATTGTAAGATCATTGCCGTTATAGAAATAGAACATACCGTTTACCGGCAAAACCTCAACATCCGGTTCTTCACCATCTTCTTTTAAAACTACATTTATCATCCTGCCATGTTCTACTT
>JBJFHC010000260.1:0-2095 GCA_051893275.1 Erysipelotrichaceae bacterium
CGAAAGACATCGTTTCTAATCTATTTGATAATGTCGTGTAATTCATCTTTTACAAATTTCAATCTGTATTGATCTCTTTATATGTGAAAAGGAATATGAAAAAATCAGTGTCACTGAATTATGTGCACTGGTAAAAATAAGTAAGAAAACATTTTATGTCTACTATACTGATTTAAATGACTTATTGGCGCAGATGCAGGAACAGCTGGCCAGATCCCATATTGAGAGGATTTCCATCTATCAGCTTCCTAAGGACGCCAAACAGGTAATCAGAAAGTTTTTTCTGTTTTCGGCTGAACAGGGTGAAGCCTATGACAAGATAACCTGTTCTGATACCTTCAAATATATTCGGAGTCAGATGATACGCGATGTACAGGAAAAGGCCAATATCGTTCCTTTTACTTCCACGCTTCCAGGCGTCTTTATGGGTACGGCATTGCCGGAGATTTATAAGTACTGGGTTGTAGCTGGGCGTAAACAGCCCATTGAGGAAGTTATTGAAACTGCTACTTCATTGATCTGCAATGGGCTTGAAGGTACTTTATAAGATTTAGAAACGACGGCAGATGAATTCATCGGCATGAGGAAGTTTATCGGTTTCCATGATCCGTCTTTCGGTTCCTTCTTTCATGGCGTTTTCATAGTATTTACATTTATGCTCGAGAATATCGAGCATTTTCTGCAGATCCTGCATCTGCAGCTCAACTGCCTTTTTGCGTTCCAGGAACATTTCGTAGCGCTGTTTCAAAGAGTCATCGCCTTCCTGAACCCACTTGGAGAACTGTTTCATTTCGTCGATGGACATGCCGGTACTTTTCAGGCATTCCAGTACCTGCAGCATCTTCAGATCGCTGTCGTGGAAGACCCGGTATCCGGATTCTTTGCGCTCCAGAAAAGGCAGAAGCCCTTCTTTATCGTAGTAGCGAAGGGTGGTAGCTGGTATATTGGTCATTTCAGAGACCTGTTTGATTGTATAGTTCATAAAAATTCTCCTTTTAAAAAAATTGAAAAATACGTATTGACTTTAAAGTTAACTCTAATGTTAAACTTTGTCTGAAGATATGTCAAGAGTGGATATAAGGAGGCTACAGATGAACGAGAACAGTATTTTAGAAAGAATTGGTTCGCCAGCTGATGTCAAGAAGCTGAATATGGATGAACTGAAGGAACTTTCAAATGAGATTCGTGAGACTTTGATTAGGCGTATTGGGGTAACCGGTGGTCATATGGGATCGAATCTGGGTTTTGTAGAGGCGACAGTTGCGCTGCATTATGTTTTTGATTCACCAAGAGACAAATTTGTCTTTGATGTTTCGCATCAGTCTTATACCCATAAGATATTGACCGGACGTAAAGAGGGCTATACCAATCCTGAGAAGTATTTTTCATTAAGTGGTTATACTACACCATCGGAGAGCGAACATGATATGTTCAAGATTGGTCATACCGCTACATCGATTTCACTGGCTACTGGCTTGGCCAAGGGCCGTGATCTGAAGGGTGATAAGGAAAATATCATTGCGGTTATCGGTGATGGTTCACTTTCTGGTGGTGAAGCTTTTGAGGGATTGAATAATGCCGCCATGTTGAATAGTAATCTGATTATCATTTTTAATGATAATGAAATGTCGATTGCCGAGAATCAGGGCGGCATGTATGATAACTTCAGACTGTTAAGGCAGACCAACGGTCAGGCTGAAAACAATTTCTTCAAAAGTTTTGGTCTGGACTATTATTATGTGGAAGAGGGTAATGATGTCCAGAAACTTGTTGAAGCTTTTGAAAAGGTAAAGGATAGTGATAGACCGGCGGTTATCCATATTCATACACTTAAAGGCAAGGGTCTGGACTGGGCGATGGAAAACAAGGAGGCTGGACACTGGGCTATGCCATCCAGCTTTGATATGAAGATGATGGCCAATATTGAGCGCTACGAAGATCTTACAGCCGCTTTCCTTTTGAAGAAGATGGAGAAAGATCCAAGAGTCATCGCGGTATCGGCTGCGACACCTGGGGCTACTGGTCTATCCAGAGAGTTTAGAGAAAAAGCCGGCAGACAGTTTGTCGATGTGGGTATTGCAGAAGAACATGCGGT
>JBJFHC010000261.1:0-2083 GCA_051893275.1 Erysipelotrichaceae bacterium
GTGAGGTGGCTAAGGCTCTTATAATTGATGCAGCTGCCGGCTGGGACAGAAAAGATGATATCGGGTATGAAAAAGGATATGGGATTGTGCCTGTAAGAATAGAAGATATTCTTTATTCCAGGGATGATGAAATTAAATTCATTATTACCGGAAGTATGGAAGAGAATCAGATCTATACATACAGTCTGCCGGTACCACAGGATAAAAACGGTTTTCCTTTCTTTGCGAAGGCGACATTAGCTTATTTTCCAAAAGGAGACAGAAACCAGGGTGTAGACTATACTTCTACGGAAATGGATCTTCATTTTGGAAGAGTTATGGAACAGAAAGGTAAGCCAGTTATTAAGGCTATAGATTATAACAGACAGGCAGAAGAAGGACTTAACACTATATATGAAGAGGATGCCAGAAGTTTGTATCGTAAATGGGATAATGTTAAACATATAAGTGAAGAGCTTAAGGAAAAAGGGAAACCCCGTAAGGTATATGAAGCTGGTATGTGGGGTTTAAGCATCAAAACCAAGGAAAGACTGGAACCAAAAAACGGCCTAGGTTTACCATTTGGGGTTGTGGTAACTTTAAGAGAAATGAATGGCGTAAACAGAATAGATGAATTCATTAAGCTTTGTATGATGAAGGGCTGGTTTGTAAATACGCTGGATGTAAAGGTTCAAAGTGATATCTATGTTAAGGCTGAAGAAGAAGTGGATTTTAACTGATTCACTAAAGAAATATTGTTGCAGTGGCATTCTTGACAAGAAGACTGAGAATAAGGCCAAGATATAAAAATGCAGCGTAAGCAGTTATTATACTGTTTACGCTGTTTTTGTATACTGAATGGTATTGACACTCCGAAAGTATGAGTGTAATTTATGCTGGGAATTAATAACCAGTAATTCTTATTGCATGATTGTTTTTGTTATTAACATATATCATATGAAAAATAAGTATAAAATATAGGTTAAAAATAGTATAATAATTGTACATATGGAAAGTGTATTATATTTAACTTTAAAAGAAAATCTCGAAAGAGTAGAAATCAACATAGAAAGATACAGAAAGTGCATGGAAGGGCTAATGCATGGTTTTCTGCATAAAAAGAATATTGGCAATAAAGAATATTATTATGCTTCATACTCAGAAGATGGTAAGAATAAGACAATCTATATCGGAAAAGAGGGGTCTAAGAAATATTGTCAGTTTCTGGTTGAACAGAATATTTGGAATGGCCATAAAGAAAATATAAATAATCTGAAGAAGCAAGAAGAAGAACTGAGAGATGTTGTGATTTTTTTGGAGAGAAGAAATGGTAAACGATAGAACAAATCTGAAAGGCATTATCAAAGCTATCTATAATAAAGGTTTACATAAAAAACTTTATACTAATCGGATCATGGGCTGAGGTATTCTATGAAGAGATGTTCTATAAGTATGTCTCCAGTATTCAAACACGTGATTTCGATATTCTTATTAAAAGGCCGATAACTAATACCATGGAAATAAATGAATTCCTTCGAGAAATAGAGAAGAGCGGTTTTATATATGAATCAGACTATATTACCGGAAAGACTAAATATTTTAAGGGTGACAACGAGCTTGAATTTTTGACTACTTTGTCAAGGGATGGCGGTCAAATACAGAAATTTGGTTATATAGCTGCTGAATCTTTGCCAAAGCTAGATATACTGGTGAATAATACTGTTGAGGTGAGCTGGATGACTGTAAAGTCACTATTCCATCCCCTGAAGCTTATGTTCTTCACAAAATACTCATAAATAGAGATAGAGCTGAAACTAAAAAAGAAAAGGATTTGAATTCTGTAAAAACTTTGCTGGAGTATATTCATGATGATATATCCTATAGCAAAAAGCTCTGCCTTTTGTATGATTCTTTAAGTAAAAAGGAAAAGAAGAGAGTTGACGAGATGATTGATTCAAATAATCTCTCTATGTTTAAACAGATACTTTATGAGAATAGTAACAGAACGTCATTGTGAACCACCCACAATCTAAAAGATTTATGGGCTTTGTACAGTCAGGTATAATCCTGACTGCTTTTAAGAGGTTTACTGTATGGGTTTAAT
>JBJFHC010000262.1:0-2078 GCA_051893275.1 Erysipelotrichaceae bacterium
TAGATGATAATACGCCTGAATGGTTTATTGAAGGAGTAAAAGCTGCCGCTTTAGCGCCTACTGCCATGAATCAGCAGAAGTTTTATCTTGAACCTGTAGTTAATAAGGTCAAATTAAGTATGGGTCTTGGTTTTTATACTGATATTGATAAGGGAATAGTAAAGTGTCATTTTGAATTGGGTGCACAAAAAGACGATATCTGTTGGATTGGCTGAATTGTTCAGTTTTAATTCACATATGTTCAATAAAATTGATGATATTTAGTGAGGTAGCTGATGTTAGAGATCAAGAATATTTCTAAAACCTATAAAACTGGTTCTCTGGTGCAGAGGGCACTGGATGGGGTTTCGCTTAATTTAAGGGATAATGAGTTTGTAGCTATACTTGGACCATCAGGTTCGGGCAAGACTACACTTTTAAATATAATTGGGGGATTAGACCGCTATGACAGTGGTGATCTGATTATCAATCATGTATCTACCAAAAATTATAAGGATAAGGACTGGGATTCTTATCGTAACCATACAATAGGTTTTGTCTTTCAGTCCTACAACCTGATTCCACATCAGACTGTCCTGGCCAATGTTGAGCTGGCTTTAACTATTTCCGGTATTTCTAAAAAGGAAAGGACCAAAAGAGCGCTGGCTGCACTTGAAGAAGTAGGCCTAAAGGAACAGGCTCACAAGAAACCTAACCAGATGTCAGGCGGCCAGATGCAGAGAGTGGCGATAGCCCGAGCCTTAGTAAACAATCCGGATATTCTTTTAGCGGATGAGCCAACCGGTGCCCTTGATTCCAAGACAAGCTATCAGGTTATGGAACTGTTAAAGAAAGTAGCCAGGGACAGACTGGTTGTCATGGTTTCTCATAATCCAGAGCTGTCTGAGGAATATGCCACCAGAGTAGTTAAAATAAAAGATGGGAAAATTATTGATGATTCTGATCCATATGAGGTAGAAGAAGAAGTTGAAGCCAGACATAAAAACCTTGGAAAAGCCAAGATGGGTATGCTGACAGCTCTGTCGCTTTCTTTTAACAATCTTGTATCCAAAAAAGGAAGAACTATCCTGACAGCTTTTGCGGGTTCTATTGGCATTATCGGCATTGCGCTTATTCTTTCTTTATCGGCGGGTTTTCAGAACTATATTGATCAGATACAGGAAGATACCATGTCTTCTTATCCTTTAACTATTTCTTCGGATACCGCCAATATTTTTTCGGCTATTATGAGCCAGGATATGAGAGGTGATGGCGAGGAATTAAAGGAGGGTTTTGTCAAAGAGATTCCGATGATTACTACTGCCACTAATTCACTGGGTTCAAATGATCTGAAGTCTTTTAAGAAGTGGCTTGAGGAAAATGAAGAAGTATATATTGAAGATATCAATAAGATAGATTATGAATATGAGGTATCACCGCTTATTTATTCAAGAGATGCCACCGGTAGTATTGTTCAGTTAAATCCTTCAACTATGTTATCGGGAATCTATTCTGATTCAGCAATGTCTATGGTTTCTTCGATGATGCAGGGCTCAGCTATGATGGGTGCCTTCTATGAGGAGGATTACAATAATTTAAGTAATTATGAATTATTAAGAGGTACATATCCAAGTGCCTATGACGAGGTTCTGGTTGTCCTGAACAATAAGGAAATGATTCCAGACCTGATTGTTTATTCATTGGGCTTAAGAGATACCGAGGAATTAAGTACACTTATTCAGCAGGTTATGAATGGCGAAGAGGTTACTGTTCATAATGAACAGATGATGATTTCTTATGATGATCTTTTAACCCTGGATTTCAGGCTTATCAATGCCACTGATCTTTATAGATACAATGAGAAATATGATACTTATGAGGATATGAGTGATGATGATAAATATGTTGAAGAATTATATTCAAACGCCCATAAATTAAAGATTACCGGCATAGCCTACAGTGAAGGTAACTCAGGTGTTATTTATTCTAAAGAGCTTACTTCTAAAGTAATCAATGATGCCTACAATACCGAAATTGTTCAGAAGCAGTTAAACAACAAGGATGTTGATGTATTCTCAAATACCGCTTTTGATGAAGAT
>JBJFHC010000263.1:0-8045 GCA_051893275.1 Erysipelotrichaceae bacterium
TCTCTTTCATCATCCACCAGCCAGTAGAAGTGAGCACCTACTCTATTCTCTTTCATATTTATAGTTATCAAACTTAGCTAAAACATCTCCATCAGAGAAATGGTAATCATCTATATTATTTATTTCATATTCAATATAAGCCTATTTATATGACTTAAGATATCTTTCTTCTGGTTCAATTAAAACTATCATACCTTCAATATGCATTCCAACAGATAATTGGAAGCCTTCATTAATTCAACGAGTCTTTCATCATAACTGTCATTATCTAAATTCATAAGATAATCATAAACCTTAAATACTGACATCATCATTGAACTGATATCATTGTCCTGCAGAACTCTCTGAAAATTCTTAATAGACAGAATATAGTCATCATTAAATCTGGCCTGTCTTTGAGTATTATAGTATTCATAATAATAGATATCTTTATCTTCCTCTACTCGCAGATCCTCAAAAACAGGTGAAAGATAAAATACATCCAGTCTTTCATCCTCAAAGTCAATATCAATCTCTTCATCAATATCTTCTACATAATCCCTGATGCTCTGTCTTAGACTCACACCTTCTTTTTCAGCCTTAATCAATAATGCATTCCACAGGAAGTAAAGCTTAACATCATCTTCACCTGCCTTATTTCCATTCTCCAGATAAATATTAATCAGTTTCTTTTTTAGTTTCATAAGTTACTCCGTTTTTTTGTTAAGCCCTAAGTTTATTGATTGGAACTACGTGAATTCCTTCTGCTGTTGTGTAAGCATCACCGGCCGCTGTTAATATCATTGCGAATGTTGGAGGATTTTGCTTGTCAGCTTTTATTTTGTTTTGTAGCGATTTCAGCGAATCTATGCCCGCTCTAATAAGTTCGTCACCGCCAAGTTTAACTTCTACAAGTGCATATCTTCCATCATCTAGATGTATAACTGCATCGCACTCTAAGCCGTTTCCATCTCGATAATGTCTTACTTCACCGCCCAATGTTCCTGCATAGATGCATAAATCTCTAACTGCAAAATCTTCAAATAGCAAGCCAAACGTACTTGGATCATTCATTAAATCGTTGGGGCTCATTGAAAGGCTATATGCCGCAAGAGATGTATCGACAAAATGTCTTGTAGGACTAGTGACTATAGTGGTTTTACTTCTGAAATTTGGATTCCATGCATCTATATCCTTTATAATATATAAATCATTTAAAGCTTCTACATAGGAATCAAATGTATCAGGATCTATATTTTTGCCTCTATTTTCCGATACATCATCAATCATTATTTTTCTTCTAGCCTCTGTGGAAATATTTCTGGCATAGCTTTTTAAAATTGTCAGAAATATATCTTTTTTCTTATTTCTGAACGAGCTATTACCACTATTTTCAAAATCAAATAATGTTGAACAATAGTTTCTGGTAATTTTCAGAGCTTTTGCCCTATCTTCTACCAAAGATAAAGGCCATCCTCCTCTACAAACATAAAAGGCTGTATCCAATAACAGAAAATTCTCATTTGTAAAAAATATTTTTTTATCAGGATTATCAAATAAATCTCCAATAGAGACTTCACCAGAAGATTCTAAAGATTCATAAAGACTCATGGGCCTCATCTTTAGAGTTACTATTCTCCCTGCTCCGGAATGATATATATCATCCTTGTTGGCAGGAGTGGAACTGCCTGTAAAAATAAACTGTCCAAATTTGTCATCTCTTGTATCAATTTCGCTTCTGGCTGCATTCCACAAATCAGGTACGGTCTGCCATTCATCAATAAGCCGAGGCGTTTCGCCTATAAGTATAGATTGAGGACTCGAACTTACAAGTCTGATTTTTTCTTTTGTATCTAGTATATATCGACTCTTAGCAAATCTTTTTGATGTTTCGCTTTTACCACAAAACTTAGGTCCAGCAATCACCACAACACCAGCAGTATCCAATGCATCTTTAATTTGAGCTTCTATGTATCTGTTTAAATATGTCATAATTCACCTTCGATCATATTATAGCATAATCCCCCTGTTTTCAGTCAGTAAAAACCCCCTGTTTTCAGTCACTATTTTCCCCCACTTTTCAGTCAGTAAAATCCCCCTGTTTTCAGTCAGCTCTATTATTCTTACAAAGCTCATATAGGGCAATACCGCTGGCTGAGGCTACATTGAGCGAATCAACAGATGGATTCATCGCAATCTTAACCACATAGTCACTCTGATTTATTGTCCTTTCATTTAAACCATAACCCTCAGAGCCCATGATAATGGCCAGCTTTTCTTCACTGTTGAGTTTTTCATTACCTATATCAACACTGTCATTTCTTAAGGCAAAGGACACAGTCTTAAAGCCATTTTCTTTTAATATATCAAGATAACTGTCACCAACATAGCACCAGTCAATATTAAAGACATTGCCCATCGATACCCTTATTGAACGCTTATATAAAGGATCGCAGCAGTCCTCAGTAAGAATAACCCCATCACAAAACAGCGCAGCCGCATTTCTGAAAATTGATCCTACATTAGCCGGATTCTCTACATTTTCCAGTAACACTACTCTTCTGGACTTATTAAGTATATCCCTGATATCTGGATTGTTCTTTCTTTTGAAACAGCCAAGTATTCCCTTTATTAATATATAACCCTTTAAGGACTTAAAGATTTCCTCTCTTACTTCATAGACTGTAATATCTTCTCTGCATCTATTAAATACATCAGTATAGCTATTATATTCACCCTCACTGATTAAGAAACAGACAGGCTCATAAGCCTTATCCAGTGCCCGATGAATTACCAGTGTACTCTCCGCCAGAAACAGCCCTTCAGGATATTCTTCCGAGTGTCTCAGCTGTCTTTCATTTGTCCGGTAGAACATATCAAGGCGATTATCATTTATGTCTTCTATTTTTATTAACATATATTAATTAAAACACATATTAATAAAATGTAGACACCAATTATTCGATATAATTAATTAAACGAAAGGAGCATATTAATAATTATGAACTATCAGATTAAAGGCGATTCAGACTGCCCAATGATTGTTGCCAGACTTGAAGAGGGCGAAACAATCATGATGGAATCAGGTGCCATGGTATTTATGCAGGATGTAGAACTGCAGGGTAATCTTAACTCCAAAAAGAAAGGACTTGGCGGACTCTTAGGTGCCATTGGAAGAAGCCTGACCTCAGGCGAATCAATGTTCATCACTTCCGCAACCGGCAAAACAGATGAAGCAATTGTCGGCATTGCCCCAGGTGTACCTGGCAAAATTGTCAGACTTGAAGTAGGTGGAACAAAACAGTACAGACTGAATACCGGCTCATTTGTCTGCTGCGACAAAGATGTAGCCTATGAAATGAAATCACAGGAACTCACAAAGGCCCTGTTCTCGGGAACCGGCGGTCTGTTTGTAATGGAGACAACTGGTGAAGGTGACCTGTTTGTATCCTCATTTGGCGATATTATGGAACTGGAAATAACACCAGATAAACCAATGACTATCGACAACGAACATGTAGTAGCCTGGGACAGATCTCTGGAATACCACATTGAAGTTGCCTCAGGTGTTATCGGTTTCACTTCAGGCGAAGGCCTGGTAAACAAATTCTCTGGCAGCGGTAAAGTACTGATTCAGACCAGAAACGTTCATTCTCTGGCTTCAGCGCTGATTCCTTATATGCCAACTTCAACTTCAACTGGAAGTTAAAATAAAAAAAATCAGGCGAAGCTAAATAGCTTCGCCTATTACTTTATCCATTAAATAATGACCTACGCCATCCTCAAGACAGACATAGTCAGTTACAGCGTCACAAAGTTCCTTAGTAGAATCTGAACCATTCTTAAGACAGACACTATGTCCCGCAATTTTTAACATCGCATGATCGTTCTCACTGTCCCCAAAAGCCATTAGCTTATCTAAAGACAGATTATTCCAGTCCAGATACATCTTTACACCAGTACCCTTGTCATAGCCCTTCATAAAGATCTCAATGGTACCCGGGAAAGATATGGCGCACTGAAGCTTATCACCAAACTTGCTGTTGACCATTTCTCTTATTAGTTCACCATCCTCAGCTTTCAAAGAACGGTAGAGAATCTTGTAACAGCCCTTAGAACACATCAGATCAATATTATTGGTGGCATCCTCAAAATGAAACAGCTTCCTGGATTCAATCTCCTTTAATATCTCATTGGTATTCATCGCATAGTGATTATTGTCACCCTCAAGTGTAACCACAATATTACGCTCATTTACCACATCAAGCGTATATTCCAGTACCTCTCTCATCAAAGACCTGTCCATCAGATCTATGCAGTAGCTTCGATTATTATATGTATCCTTGACCATACCGCCATTCATGCCGATAAGAAAATCAAACTGAAAACTTAACCCCCAGTCCTTATAAGCCTCAAGAATACGATTATCCAGCTCCCTTCCTGATGCAATTCCTATCTTCACTCCCTGACTGTGTAATATTTCAAACGCTTCTCTTGTCAAAGGCATCAGTTTGCCACCCTTATTAGTCAAAGTATTATCAATATCACACGCAATACAGTCTACTTTTATCATCAATTTACCCCCAGTCACTACTAATATAACATACATATTTTAATAATGATTCCTATTTTAATATGTATACGCTTACATTAATAATTACTTAATATTCCTAAGAAAACTGTTAAACATATAGAAAGGCTTATATCTAATCCCTTCCTTTAAATCAACATCCTTTCCAGAAAAAATATAAGAATCCAGTATCCTCTTAGAATACCTTTCATTAAATGCCACTAATGACTTATGACTGATTACTGAAGCCGACTTAACCTCTACTGGAACAAGCTTATTTCTTACCGTCAACAGAAAATCAATTTCAAAACTATGCGTGCTATCCTCTTTTTTCCATGTATGATAGTAAAGATCCCTTCCATCAGCTTTAATTGCCTGAGCAACTACATTTTCATACAGATATCCAAGTTTTGCATCCAGCGAATCTCTCAACAGTTTACGGTAAATATCCTCTACTCCATTTTCCCTGTCATTAAACAGCATCGTTACAAACAGCCCCACATCCAGCAAATATAATTTGAAACAGTCAATATCTCTTGTCTGAGCAAGGGATACTCCCGGATCTGTTACGTTGTAGCATGGCAATACCAGACACGAATCAATAAGTTCAAAAAGCCTTTCCTCATCTTTTCTGGTTTTCTTTTTGCCGGTTGCCGCACTTATGACATAATGTTTCTTTTTTGTAGCCAGCTGGCTGGGAACAGACTTAAACATATCACCGATTCTTCCCGTCGAATCTATTTTCTTTAAATCTTCAAAATACAGTTCAAGTATTTCCCACTTTTGTTTATCAACTTTTGTCAGATTATTTGTCTCAATATATTTAGTTACAGCCTGAGGCATTCCTCCAACAGCCATATAAATTCGAAACTGCTTCATAAGATTGCGATTAAGCTGATTACCAACAGGTTTTTTATTAAGATATGCAGTTTCCAGTATTCTTGGATTGCCACCAGTTGCCCAGAGAAATTCCTCATAGTCCATAGGATAAACGTTGATTCTGTGTTCCTCAGAAGGTATCAGGATATTAGCTACATTCTTTTTAATAGAAATCAGTGAGCCTGTTTCGATATAATCATATCTTCCATCCTTAACCAGATGCTTAATCGCCTGTCTTGCCTTAGGAAACAATTGTACTTCATCAAAAATAATAACTGATTTCCTTTCATAAAGCTCCGTATCATATTCCAGCTGCAGCATCATAAAAAAATTATCCAGATGATTCAAATCATCAAACAGTTCCAGCACCTGTCTGGAGGCAAGGGAAAAATCAATCAGGATATATGACTCATATTCATTCCTGGCAAATTCCAGGGCAACAGTAGTTTTACCTGTATACTTAGCGCCCATTAAAAACAGGCATAGCTTCCGTTAAACTCTTTCTTCCATTCCAGCAGTTTATCGTAGGCTTTTCTTTTAAACATATACGTCATCTTTATACTATCGGATAATTTCCGATATTTCAATGGTTTATACATCAAAATATTCCGATATTTCAATAGTTGGTAAGCTGAAAAGTTCCGTTATTTCATACTTAAGACCACTTTACAGTGGCCTTAAGTGCTTATTTAAATTTTACAATCTGATCAAAACCAGTCTGACTTAATATATCTTTAACAGTATCATTGACACCGATCAGATAAACATCATGAAGCTTGCTGATCATCAGGAGGATTCTTAAACCGGCTGAAGAAATATAAGCCAGCTCTTTACAGTCTACTTCAACACTATCCACTTCATTTTCAGCATTCGCTTTTTCAAATACTGCCAGAAAATCAGGTGCTGATATAGAATCAATACGTCCTTCCAGTTTAATATTCATCAGCTTATTGTTAACTCTGGCACTGATATTAATATCATCTGCCTCTTTTCTATATTCCTTCTTAGTCTCATCAATAAGCGTAATCTTCCAGTAACATACCTTCTCCATGGCTGCCTTATAAGCCTTAACCTTTCCCTCGTCCAGTTTAGAAAGCATATTAAGCTCAGGCATATTATCAATAACCGGAATACGCTCAACCTTCAGATTAAAGCTGGCCAGTTTACTATAGGCACTCTTAATAAAGGCAGACATATCCCTTATGTCCTTGCCTACCAGGAAATTTTCACCCATTGAAACATCAGACTTCTGCTGATACATTGCGCGTGAATTATTTAAAAGCTCCATGGTCTTTTCCTGACCAATCAGAGAAACAAGAGTTGATACAAACTGAACCAGACTCTCAGGGTCAGCCAGAATCCAGCAGCCGCCGAATTCTTCCAGCAGCTTTTCAATATTTGAACACAAAGCTTCAAGCTCATTATCAGTAAGATACATAAATAAGCCTTCAGTATTAATGCATATTGGACCGTTTACTCCATCCAGTGCTTTTCTTAAAGAACTATAGTTGGTGGCATCAACACCCTCAAATCTGACCTTATCCTTATCTTCCACAAAAGAAGTAATTATTTCTTTTGATTCATCAATAACTGCCGGAAGATCTAAACCGATATAACTCATACCCTTCTTAGACACCTCGATGGCTCTAGGCGTATAGCCACATGGAAGATCCACCTCTGTCTTACAGAGAGAATTTAGAACCATATTCATTACAGTTCCATACCTTGTCTCCATCATCAGAAGATTAGGAAAAATCTTCTCATCATTCAGATTGTAGTCAGCAGATGCCTGAGTTTCTTCTCTTGTCATCTTTAAAGCTTCCACAAGCTTAATCGCATCCTTGTTTCCACTCATTGCCAGCTGGTAGACAGTAGCCTTGGCGGTATTAAAGACTGGATTGGCTCTTTCAACATCTTCTCGACTTGTCTTTACGTTTTTATTGTTTATTTCCACAATTAAAAAACACTCCTTTCACACCAGATATTATAACATATTCCGAAAATATGCATTTTCAATACGGTCTCATATTCCATTTTTATGCATTTTCTATACTTTATCGTATTCCGATTTTATGCACAAGACAATTATTTGTAATAAATACTTAATTTTGAACTTATAAGAATCGATATATTTTGATGCCCAAATTCAGCAAAAAAACAGTATAAATGATATAATACATTCATATGTGGGGGAAACATTAATAATAGTAGATTTTCAATAAATCTTTTTTATGTGGCCAATACTATGAAAAAATCTGTAACATCTTCATTCTCTTTAACACTTCGGCTCGATACCAGTGACAACGATATTAAAATTCTGGAGAAGCGTTTTAATATTGCCAGACACCTTTATAATGTATGCGTGAAAGAAGCCAGAAGAAGAGTCAACTCGCTAAAAAAAGATAAAGAATATAAAAGACTGATGAAAATTTTCGCTATTAATAAAAAATTTTCTTCTGAAGAAAAAGAAATACTGAGACAATTAAAAGTAAAGTATGATCTTGAAGGTAAATACTCTCTCGAAAAATACCTTAATAGGTGCAGAAGAAAATTTAGAAAATATATTGATGCAGATACTTGCTGTAGTATTGCACAGACGGTATGGAAGGCAGTAGAT
>JBJFHC010000264.1:0-2070 GCA_051893275.1 Erysipelotrichaceae bacterium
CATATACAGGATCTGGTCGAAAATACACTGATGCGCTCAGGCAAATATGAAGTTGCCAAAGCTTATATTACCTATCGTTTTCAGAGAAAGGTAATCAGAGACTTTAATACTACTGATGAACAGATTTTTGAACTTATCAGAGGTGATTCTGACTACTGGAATAATGAAAACTCAAATAAGGATGCCAGAAAGGTAACCACTCAAAGAGACTATATCGCCGGTATTACCAATACCGATATTGCCAGAAGATTTATTTTCCCTAAGGAAGTAATCGAAGCTCATGATGCCGGTATTATCCATCTGCATGATATTGACTATGCAGCTGACTATGTCAGAACCAACTGCTGTCTGGCCAATCTTAATGATATGCTGCAGAATGGTACAGTATTAAATGGTGTCAAGATAGAAAAACCAAAGAGATTCCTGACTGCCTGCACAGTAGCCACTCAGATTATCATGGCTATTTCAAGCTCACAGTATGGTGGCATAACTGTTACTTTAACTCATCTGGCTCCATTTGTCAGAGATTCTTATAATGAATATGTTAAGAAGTATCAGGATAGAGGTCTGTCTGAGGAAGATGTTAAGAAGTTTGCGATGGAAGACACCAGAAGAGAAGTTAAGGATGGTGTACAGACCTTCAACTATCAGATTAACTCTATGGCATCAGCCAATGGTCAGTCTCCATTCTCTTCAGTTAATATGTATCTAAATGAAACTGAGGAATATAAGGATGAGCTGGCAATGATTATTGAAGAATTCCTTAATCAGCGTATTCAGGGTATGAAGAATGAACAGGGTGTCTGGGTAACTATGGCTTTCCCTAAGCTTCTTTATGTACTGGAAGAAGATAATATCCGTCCCGGTACCAAGTACTGGTATCTGACTGAACTGGCTGCCAAGTGTACAGCCAAGAGACTGGTTCCTGACTATATCTCAGAAAAGATTATGAAACAGCTTAAGATCAATAAGTTTGGAACAGGTGACTGTTACCCATGTATGGGCTGTCGTTCTTTCCTGACTCCAGACAATATTGAAGGAAACCCTGCAAACGCTCTAGATTACGAACCAGATAAGCCAAAGTATTATGGCAGATTCAACTGTGGCGTATGTACAGTAAATCTTGCTGATATAGCTTTCTCATCAAAGGGTGACTTTGATGCCTTCTGGAAGATATTCCAGGAGAGAACAGAACTTTGTCATCTGGCATTAAGAACACGTGTAAAGAGAATTGAAAATGCGCCAAGTGATGTTGCGCCAATCCTTTGGCAGCATGGCGGTCTTGCCAGACTTGAAAAGGGTCAGTCAATCAAGACTTTAATCTATGGTGGCTATTCTACTGTTTCTTTAGGCTATGCAGCTCTTTATGAATGTGTTAAATATATGACAGGCCATTCACATACCGAACCTGAAGGCAGAGAATTCGGTCTTAAGGTTATGCAGGCTTTAAATGACAAATGTGCACAATGGAAGAATGAAGAAAACATTGGCTACAGTCTGTATGGAACTCCAATTGAGTCTACTACCTATAAGTTTGCTAAGTGTCTGAAGAAGAGATTTGGTGCTGATATCTTCACAGAACTTGATGGCAAGGACAGAAACTATATAACCAATTCCTACCATGTACCAGTATTTGAGGAAATCACACCATTTGACAAGCTGGAGAAGGAAGCCGAATTCCAGAAGCTTTCACCAGGCGGTGCCATCTCTTATATCGAGACAGCTGACCTGACTCACAATATCGAAGCTGTTGAGCAGGTTATGCAGTTTATCTATGACCACATCATGTATGCTGAACTTAATACCAAGTCTGACTATTGTCAGGTATGCGGCTATGATGGTGAAATCAAGATCATCGATGAAGGCGGAAAACTGCACTATCAGTGTCCAAACTGTGGCAACACTGATTCACACAAGATGAATGTGGCCAGACGTGTCTGTGGCTACATTTCAACTACGATACCTAACCAGGGCAGACTTGATGAAATAGCTCACAGAGTTGTACATCTAGATACTAAAGAGTGCTGTTGATAATTTGTAATTAAAAAGGTGTCTAGTTCCATCTAGAAA
>JBJFHC010000265.1:0-8021 GCA_051893275.1 Erysipelotrichaceae bacterium
ATATAAATCAATAAGAAAATACAAAATTTTGTATATTTATCTTCAATTTTTTAGACATACCTGAAAATGTGACCATTAAACAGCCAGAAATCTAATTATTTTGCCAAAAACACATATTATTCATAAAATATAAAATAACCAAAGAGGATAGCTAGAAAACTATGAAAATACTGATTGCCGGAGCCGGTAAAGTCGGCAAAGCCATAACCGCCGAACTGCTGGCTGATGGAAACGATATAACCATTATTGACAAAATACCTAACATCTTGGGCAAAATAATTGAAAAATTTGATGTCCAGACCTGCCTTGGCAACGCAGCTTCTTCATTAACCCTGAAAGAAGCTGGCATAAAAATGTCGATGTTTTTATTGCGGTTGCCGACCAGGATGAAATAAACCTGCTGGCCTGCATTACCGCCAGAGCATTGAATCCCAGGGTTCATGTCATTGCCCGTATCCGTAATCCCGAATATGCTGAACAGATCTATGAGCTCAAAGACGCCTTCCACCTTGATCTGGCCATCAATCCAGAAAGACAGGCGGCCCAGGAAATAACTGACTTATTAAAATATCCGGGTTTCCTTAAAAGAGAACGCTTTGAAAAAGCCCGCATGGAAATAGTTGAACTCAAAGTAAAAGAAGATTCTGCCCTGGCCAACCTTAAGCTGCTCGATCTTTATAAAACAGTATCAGCCAAAGTACTGATCTCAGCCATCATCCGTGAAGGACAGGTAATTCTTCCTGATGGCTCCTCAGTAATTAAACCAGACGATAGACTGTTTATTACCGGTGAATCGGAACAGCTGCAGAAACTATTAAAGAATATTGGACTGATTACTAAACCAGCCCGCAAAGTTCTAATTTCCGGTGGCGGCCGAATTGCCCTGTATCTGGCCAGAATGTTATCAAAAGCCCATATGCAGGTTACCATCATCGAAGACAATATCGATACCTGTGAATCTCTGTGTGAACTTTTACCTGAAGCCACCATTGTTCATGGCAATTCCTCAAGTCACCGAGACCTGGATGATCTGAATATCCAGAACTATGATGCCTTTATATCTCTGACTGGGCTTGATGAAATAAATATCATCACCTCCCTTTATGCCAGCGTAAACAAGGTACCAAATGTCATAACCAAACTGGGAAGAGGTGAACAGTCTTCTTTAACTGACCAGCTGCAGCTTGGCTCCATTGTCTGTCCGAAGGATCTGGTTACCATGCATATTGTCCGCTACGTAAGAGCCATCAAGGATAAAAAAGGTGCTGCCCTTACGATACACAAAATTGCCGATGGCCGGGTAGAAGCCATGGAGTTTGAAATAAAACAGGGTGACAGATTTATTAATACACCTTTAAAAGACATTAAGATCAGAAAAAATATTCTCTTAAACTCAATCAGGAGCGGTATGCGTACAACCATTCCAAACGGAAGCTCAACCTATAATCTGGGTGATACAGTGGTAGTATTATGCAAGGGCGATGAAGTAATACATCAGCTCAATGACATCTTCGAGGATTGACAATGAATATACGCCTGATTCTAAGGATCATATCCTATATCCTGTTTATTGAAGCACTCCTGATGGCACCATCGCTTCTGATTTCGCTGTTTCTTAATGAATGGACAGCCTTAAGTGCCTTTACTAAAACACTGTTTATCATTCTAACTCTGGCTTTAATACTGTATCTTTCAACCCGTAAAGCCTCAAATGATCGCTTTTCAGCCCGGGAAGGCCTGGTCACAACCGGTCTGGCCTGGATTATCATGTCCCTAGCCGGCTGTCTTCCTTTCTATTTCTCTAAAGAAATACCTTCTTTTATTAATGCCCTTTTTGAAACCGTCTCTGGCTTTACAACCACTGGTGCCTCAATACTTTTGGATATTGAAGCTATGTCTAAGGGGCTGTTGTGGTGGAGATCATTTACCCACTGGATAGGTGGCATGGGCGTACTGGTATTCCTTCTGGCAGTAGTATCCATAGGTGGCAGAAACAATGGCTATACCATGCATATCATGCGTGCTGAATCACCCGGTCCTGCCTCTGGCAAAATAGTACCCAGAATGAAGGAAACAGCCAAGATAACCTACCTTATCTATATAGTCTTAACTTTATTAGATATTTTATCTCTTATCACAATTGGCAGAATGCCAGCCTTCGATGCCTGCTGCATCGCCTTTGGCACTGCTGGTACGGGTGGATTTGGTGTTCTGAATGATTCAATGGCCTCCTACAGCAGTGCGGCTATTAATATTACCACCGTATTTATGTTGCTGTTTTCATTAAATTTTTCTATCTATTTTCTGGCCATTACCAGAAAGTTCAGGGAAATAGTAAGGGATGAGGAACTGCGTTTCTTTCTGATTTTTGTCCTTTTGTGCATCTTCTCGATGTTTCTTATTGCCAGACCATTATATGGAAACAGTCTGGATGCCCTGCGTGATGCAGCTTTTACAGTAGCCACAATTGTTTCAACTTCTGGTTTTGCGACCACCAACTATGACTTATGGCCTCTGGCTGCCCATGTAATTCTTATTATCCTGATGTGTACAGGTGCCTGTGCCGGTTCAACGGGCGGTGGCATTAAACAGTCCAGAGTTCTGATTCTGATTAAAAGCATTAAGCGAAACATTCATTCCTTCCTTAATCCTTCTGAAGTACGGGTTATTACCTACAACAAAAGAAGACTGCCAGAAAATATTGTGAACAACGTCCTGGCCTATCTGGCTATCTATATTGTCATTGTACTTGTAAGTACCCTGATTATCGCCTTTGATGGATTTGATCTGACCAGCACGATGACAGCCGTTCTGGCTACTTTCAATAATATAGGTCCAGGTCTTGGCATGGTGGGTCCAGTTGGCAATTATTTTGAGTTCTCAAATCTTTCTAAAATAGTAATGATATTTGATATGCTGGCAGGAAGACTGGAAATAATGCCAATAGTTATTCTGTTTTCACGTACTACCTGGAAAAAAGCCAGCTAAAGGAAAAGAGGATTCCTAAACTGGTACCCTTGTCAAGGACTAGTTTCAGACAGTAAATAAAGTCATCGCTTATCGCATGTTTATGCGGTGGGTGATGGCTTTTCCTTATGCCCATGGGCATAAGGAAAACGACCTAATAGGCCTGATGTTTAAATTGATTATTTTAAAAGAAAAATTATTGAGTTTATCAGAACAGATCTGCCATATCCATTACATAGTTCATCTCGGGGGTATCTCGCCACTTAAGCGGATCTTTAAACTTTTCCTGTTCTTCTAAAGATAGAGAGGAATAGTATACAAGTGCCTTACAGTTTCTCTCATACAGATCTTTAAGGAAGTTAAGCTGTGACTGAGCGGTTGACTCCAGCTTTGACCATTTATCTATCTCCTTGGCCAGAATACTCTGGTCTCTTACCATAATTCTTTCCGGTTCAGAGATTTTTGAAGCTTCAAGTCTTCGCTTGTTGTGAGCTTCCTTTCTCTTGCGGCTTTTCTCTTCAGCTTTTCTCAGTTTGGCATCAACTATTTCTTCAATGGTGTAAAGCTTGTCAGCCTTTACGCCAAAGTAGTTATCTAAAGGATAGATACCGGTAGTTACATAGAGATAGAACTCATGAGGTGTAAGACCGGCTAGAGGAAGCTGGTATCTTACATTATTGTAGCTGTCCATATAGCCATCAATAAGTTCCTTTACAGTATCAAGGTTCTTGCATCTGGAGATGATGTCTAATATTTCATTCTTCATTCTTGAGAAGAAGGACTCACATGGAGCGTTATCCTGACAGTTGCCTCTAAATGAGTTGGACTGGATGAACTTGTCATCACTTAAAAGGGTTTTGAAGTCAGTGGATAAATACTGAGATCCCTGATCTGAATGAATGTACGATTGCACTTTATCGGTGTTGATCTCTTTGCCATGGTTTTTCATCATCATGTCATAGGCTTCCTTTACTAAAGCCACATCCATTTTTCTTGAAACGGCATAGCCCAGCACTTCACCAGTGAAGGCATCTCTGAATACACAAAGATAACATCTTACTCGGGTTAATCCATAGAAAAGATAGGTAATATCGGTGAGTATTACTCTTCTTGGACCTATCTTGAAGTCCTGATTGACATAGTTAATGGCACAGGCACATTCATGAAAATGAGTAGCCTGTCCAAGGTAGGCATCTTTTTTGGGGAGTGTTGGCACAAGATGCATCTTATTCATTATCTTTTTAGCTCTGCTTACCGATATGATAATGTCGTATTCACGCCACATATGTGTCTTGAAGGTTCTTTTGCCTGGTATATGACCAAGTTTGCGGATAATAAGACGGAACTTCTCCATTATTTCTTCGAGTTCCCTGTTCTTTTCCAGCTGTTTCAAGTAGATTTCATCTCTGTGCTTAAGGTAGTTATAGTAGGAAGACTTTGATACGCCGCATATTCTAAGGCATGCACGCTTAGTAAGATCTTTTTTATCAGCTATGAGTGACTCTGCAATCTGCAGCTTGTCTATATTCAGTTCTTTTCTTGTAAAGATATACCGTTCCTGGCCAATATCTGTGGAATTTTTTTTTGAAATTCTATGACCTTTTCAAGATAAAGGGATCTTGCCTTGTAGTAGGCAAGCTCTTCTTCAGGTGAGAGTTCTCCCATCTTTTCTCTTTCAATAGAGCCATCATAGTCGCCAGGAGAAATACCATAGTTTTCCTTCTTCGCATTCTTCAAGGCTCTTTTGGCTGCCATATAGGCTCTGTTTTTGCCAACTATTGATGTATCAAAGCCTAAAGCCTCATAGGCTTCAACCGCTGTCTTGCCGTTATTCAGCAGTTTTGCCATAACTACATAGAAGTCCTTTGAATAGGTAAACTTCATATTTACTGTATCAACATCATCGACAAAGTCATTGTCGTCTATTGATTCCAGTATCTTCATTTCTTTTTCGCTTAGTGCCATATAATTCTATACCCCCAGTGTCCTGTTTCTCTCAATGGCCAGTTTCTTGGCCTTTTCTTTCATTCGAGAATATTTCTTCTCTTCCATTTTAATGTATAAATCATATTCTTCATCATCAAGTGAGAGAAGATAGTTCTCATATTCTATCGGTGTCATCTTATTTCTTGACCATTGAGGGCGACGGTTATTGTAGTAATCTGTATATTTATCTATCTTATCTATTACTTCTTTGATGTCTGAACAGAGAGAATAATTACATTCATCCTTGAAATGACCAAAGTAGGATTCCATGGAGGCATTGTCCTGGGAGTTTCCTCTTTTGGACATGGACTGACTTAATCCAAGTTCTTTTACTTTATCCTGGAAGCTGTCAGTCATATACAGTATTCCCTGATCACTATGAAAGATGGTATCTCCATTAAGTGATGAGACATCAAGCTTATCTAATGTATCAAGCACAAGGTTTATGTCGTTGACCTCAGAGACAACACAGGCATCAATCTTACCGCTTACCGCATCCTTGATGGTAGACTTGTAGGCGGTCTTATTAACACCATACTTTATATAGGTAACATCAGTAAGCTTTATATCGCCTGGTTTACCTATCCTGAATCTTCTTTTAAGCAGATTGGGCTTGGTATTTCTTTTAATGAGTTCTCTTGTTGCCTTATTGGATTCCTTTGATTCCCTTACTTTACATGCTGAGCCAAAGATATTCATCAGTCTTGATATCTTCCTTACAGAATAGTGAAAGCCACAGATATCATCCATCTTCATATAGACCATTCTTTTGCCCATTGGATAGGGGTCAGAATCAAGAACCTTCCTTATATTCCTGTAGTCCTCTTCATCCTTTATATTCTGCAGCGCTTCTTTCTTTCCGTATTCATCATTCTTTAATATTGAATAGAAGCTTGACTTAGAAATACCAAGCTTATAAGCTATATCTATCTTTGACTTATCAAATTCTTCATTAATAAGCTTCACCACTTCCTTCTTACCCAGCTTACTTGAGGACTTTACCATGTCCTTGAGTTCAGCGAAGGAAGCCTCACTTACCTTTTCCATAGCCTCACAGCGTTTCTTCATAATGGAGATATCATCAACCGGTTTATAGTTCTTATATTCACCATTTCTTATTCTGTTAAGCACATTAACCTTAAAGACACAGGGAAAATCATTACTGTCCATATCAAATACAGCAAGTATTTCATCTATGCCAAGTGGCAATAGCGGTTTGGCTTCTACATAGAAGGAATCGATTAGTGTGAACTGGTTGTGATTGAGCCTTTTAACATAAGGATGCCCAGAATATTTATCTATCAGTTCCTTACTATATGATGTTTTTTCTTTAGTAGTGTAATCGACATTAAGAAGTTTACGCTTAAGGGTCTGTATTCTCTGGTAGCCAACGATATCCGGATCTATTCCCTTTTCCTTAAGCTTATCCTCTATAGATACATCAGGAAAAGTCAACGATACTTCAGCTACAAATTCATCTGAAAACTTAATTCCTTTTCTTCCTTTTACAAACATACCAGTTGATATAAGGAAATCATTATCATTCTGATCGGTTTTAAAAGAACTGGCATTAATGCCAAATTTATTATTTGTGCCAAAAGTTGGCTTACCACGTACCTTAAATGCCTCAGTTATATGACTTATCACATTACAGCCAATCATTCCGGTATCTATGCCGTTCTCATTCATTACACGTCTAATAGTACCTACACCCGGATTCTTGATCCACTCCTCATACAGCTTCAAACGAAATTCATATGTAAGAGTCAGTCTGTTATATCTGCAGTGCTTAACATTAGGATTGGCCGAAAGCACAGCTATTTCATCTTTAGTAAATATCTTCTTCTTACTTGCCATAAAAAATACCCATAAAGCGGGCAAATTCACTGTCTAAGTGAAGTCCACCTTATGGGTATCATTTTATCCTCCTCTTTAGTAGCTTGGTGTTATTTTGCCTTCCAGAACCAGATTCTGAATACTGATTACTGTATCTATATCGATTATATCCTTTAGAATAAATGACAGATCCAGACGGTTGGCATTGGTGACAAGTACGGCTTCAGTGTCTTTATCATCTAGCCAGTCCAGTTCTATGCAGTTAATACCGATATTCTTATCATCAACCTCATCAACATTCATAACGGCGGCATCAACTTCGCCGTTTTCTATTTTCTGTACAATCTGCGAATACTCAATAGGCAGATACTCAACATTCTTGCCCTTGCAGGCCTGTTCGGTAAGATAGCACTGGTCAAGTGAGGAATTATCCACACCCACTACCATGCCATCCTGTATCTCGTGAATATTTGGGTCTTTAAGCATAACTACATGTTTTCTTACATAAGTTCCTTTGCCAAAACTCAGTATGGATTCAATGCCACCATATTTGTTCATGAAGTTATCAGCTGCCAGTCTAGATACTATCGCAAAATCATATCTTCCCTGGATTACCATTGAAATACGTGACATGGCACCACGCATATAGGCCAGATTGGTGGGTATATCATAGCTGTTTTCAAGGGCTACGATTAAACCGGAAGCCAGTCCCTCATAACGCTTGGAATAAGGCAAAGGCATGGTTCCGACTATTCCTTTGATATCACTGATTTCAAGAAGAAGTTTGGTATTCTTCCTGATCAGATAGGAACCAAGGTGGCCCTTGGTTTCAAGGCGTATTACTTCCAGCTCCTGCAGAGTCTTCAGGGCATTCTGCACTGTGCCTCGAGGAAGATTAAAAAGTTCTGAAAGCTCAGAAACTGTAGGAACCTTTTCTCCCAGACTGATTTTAATAAATTCCTTGGCTATAGTCTTGGTAGCTAAGCCGTTTTTAGACATTAGATATTCGCTGACCATCTACACAATTATATAATAAATCCCTAATCTGTATACTAATTAACCAAAACTGACATCAATTAAACTAATTAAGACAAATATCTTTCTGACACATTTTCCTAAAAATACACAATTTCAAAGTATACTTGGTACTAATATCATAATTACGTCAATAAAACCTGGCAAAGGAGCTTATTATGACAAAAGAAGAAATAGTCGAAAAGGCAAAGAAAGAA
>JBJFHC010000266.1:0-3904 GCA_051893275.1 Erysipelotrichaceae bacterium
GATACCATACATAGCTGGTTCAGTTACGCCGAATATTGCTGATACAGCTGCAGGTAAAGAAGCATCCTTAACCTGTTCATCCTTAGACTTCATAAATACGGCAAACAAAATTCCCACAATACCGAAACATACAGTCCAGGTTGAACCCAGCATTAAGCTAGGAGTACCGCTCATTACAGCGTAGAAGGCAAACATTACAATTAAGCCATGGATACCGAACATAACCAGAATCTGCCAGATACCAGCCAGAATAGTGCAGGCGATAAGTGGTGAGAATTCAAACAGGAAGTTCATCGCAATGGCCATCCAGTCAGCCAGAACATCCGCAACCGGACCAATTACACAGAAAGTGATTGGGAAGCAGATTAATAAAGTAATCATTGGGGTTAAGAAGCCCTTAACTACCTTTGGCAGATGATTAGCCAGGAACTTATAGATTGGAGCTGATAACAGTAAGCCAAACAGTACTGGCAGGAATGAAGATGTATAAGAAGTATTAACCGTAAAACCAAATAAACTTACATCAACATTCTGAATTGATGGATAAATCATGGAAGCACCAAGAATCAGACCATAGAAAGGATCAATGCCCAGATACTTGGCAACGTTATAGCCCATGATAATAGGCAGGCAATAGAAGAAGGCATCACCAGCTGCATTTACCAGCATGCAGATACCTGAATCTGAAGCCAGACCGCACATCTGTAAGATAACCAGTATACCCTTAAGCACACCGGATGCACACATGATATTTAAGGTTGGACCTAAACCTGACTTAATCAGACCTAAAGCCTTATCAAGGAAAGATTTCTTTTCATTTCCTACATCAACCTTGGTAGTATCAGTAGGAAGGCCCAGCTGTTCACATACCTCGTCATAAACATCACCAACATGTTCACCAATAACTACCATGTACTCACCAGCCGCCTTTACAAGACCGATGACACCCTTGGTAGACTTGATTACCTCATCATTAGCCTTAGACTCATCCTTAAGTTCAAATCTTAAGCGAGTGATACAATGTCTTAAAGACTTGACATTGTCCTTGCCGCCGACATTCTTAATAATCTCAGCAGCTAAATCCTTGTACTTTTTCACTTTTACTTTTCCTCCTAAAACGTACAAATAGAAGGTTTGGCCAACTTAATGTTACCATCCATATTTATAATCCCTGATTTTCTCAGTTATTATTATCACTATGCACAATTCTGTGCACATGTATAGTCAGATACAGCTGTTCCTCTTCTGTAATAATATAGTCATACCTGTTCTTAATCATTGAACAGATACCAAGGACACAGTTATATGAGTTCTTATACTTATTCTTAATAATATCCAGAAGCTCATTGCCCTCATCATCCTTATAGGTCTTATTGTAGACAAGCCTGCGGGCAAAAAACTTAATATGAGTTATAAAACGATAGAAATATACTGAATCCTCATAGAAATCTCTGCCATAATAATTTCTTACAACCTTGATGATTTCCTGTACAATCTGAGTTACCTTGGTGGTCTCCTCTAAAGAAGAATTCTCTTCCTCTGCATTGACAATATGCAGAGTCATAAAGCCAGCTTCATCTTCCTTTAAATCAATATTGAATCTCTCATTTATCATCTTTAAAGCCTTTAAAGCCAGCCTGTATTCATTTTCATAATAATGAGATATCTCAAAAGTCATGGTATTGGGCATATAGATACCCTCTTTTGCCCTTTCAACCGCTGTATAGATATGATCGGAAAGAGAAATATAAATAATGTCATTAATCTTCTGACCAATGCTTAATTTGATCATTTCAATTATTTCATTAGACAGCTCAATATATTCAAGCGGAATATTCTGAATGATTTCCTGAAATCTTTCATTCTCTTTTTCTTCCTTCATCACAAAAACCTGAGTTATCTTATCTTCATCAATCTTATCCCCAATCTTTTTAGAGAAGGCAATGCCTCTTCCACAGATCACCTGATCTCGGCCGTCTTTTTCAATCACCACGACGTTATTGTTAAAGATTTTCTTTATCTCCATACTTCCCCCTTTCCAAACAAAAAACCTGTCAAAAAAGATTGTTTAACTTTTTTTAACAGGTTTAGCTCTTTCGATTACTATCCACCAATATCTTAACACAAATGAAAGCGATTTCAAGCCTTTTTAAACTATTTCATACAAATTAGTGTATTTTTCTTTCAGATAATCAATATAGTACTTAGGATTAAATACCTCACCAGTAGCCCTGACAATTACCTCAGCTGGTTTGATACTGTTTCCATGCTTATGGATATGTTCCTTAAGATAAGTACTTATCTCATTTATTCTTCCTTCACTTAAAATCTTATCTACATCAAGATCCTTACGCATATAGAACATAAACTGAGCTGCATAAGCTGAACCTAAGGCATAGGTTGGGAAGTAGCCAAAGCTGGCTCCTGACCAGTGCACATCCTGCAGGATACCATTGGTATCGCTGTCGACATCCACGTCAAGATATTCCTTATAATATCTGTTCCATACTTTATTTAAGTCTTTTAAATCAATATTATCTTTAAATATCGCCTTCTCCATTTCATATCTGATAAGTATATGGATTGGATAAGTAAGCTCATCGGCAGCTGTCCGTATTAAAGATGGAACCGACTTATTAATAGCCTTTACAAATGTTTCCTGATCAATATCCAGATTTAATATCTTCTTAATCTCAGGATATAACAAATCCCAGAAATGATAGTTTCTGCCCAGATAATTCTCAAACAGCCTGGATTGTGATTCATGCAGACCGCTGGAAACATTATTTAATACTGTGCCCTCATATTCCTTTGGCAGATTGTGCTCATAGGTGGCATGACCGATTTCATGAATACTTGAGAAGATGGCATCTGTAAAATCATTTTCCTTATAGAAAGTAGTAACTCTGACATCACCTGTACTAAATCCACTGGTAAATGGATGCATATATTCAGCCATATAGCCCCAGGAAGGATTAAAGTGAAGATATTTCTTAATGAGTTCCTGTACCTTTTTCTGATCAGCGGTTTTAAAGTTTCCTTTAATACATTTATCATCAATAAGCTGTTTATCCTTAATCTTCTTAATCAAAGGTACAAGTTCTGATTTAATCAGATTAAAGAACTCATCATACTTTTCAATATTCATGCCTTCCTCAAAATCATCAAGCATCAGTTCATAGGCATCAATATCCGGATTACGATAATGACATACTTCCTTGGTCATATTAATCAGATCAATTAAATATGGTTCAAATAAGGCATAATCATTCTTATTCTTGGCCTCTTCCCAGACAAGCTGGGCCTTGTTTCTTAAAGAAGAATACTTAAGATAAAGATCTGATGGAATCTTTTTAAGATCTTCAAAGTCCTTTAACATCAGTTTTACTTTTCGTTTTAATACTTTATCATCACTGTCCTTAAGTCTTAATAAAGCTTCATAGATATTTTCATCATTTCTGATTTTATAGAACTCTTCTTCCAAAATATCGATGCACTTAAAACGATATTCTGTACCATCTTTTGGGGCCACTGTTTCATGATCAAAAAAGATGGTATTTAAAGCCAGAGAATAAGCCTTAAGTTTATTTTCATACTGCTCAATCAACTCTAAATCTGTCATATAAACTCCTTTTTAGAATAAAGAAATCTGATTGGTCTCTTCCATACCAGAAAGAACTCCCAGAGCATCAAGTTTCTTAATTAAAGTATTTGATAACTGGGTACGGTTGGCCAGATCTTCCTTGGACAGGAATTCGCCGTTTTTCCTGGCTTCCACTATCGAATCCGCAACGTTTTCACCCAGACCATCCAGAATGACAAATGGTGGGATAATCTGTTTCTCATTATCAGGGTCAACTCTGAATTCATGAGATAAAGAGCGGTATAAATCAATATTGGACAT
>JBJFHC010000266.1:4004-8010 GCA_051893275.1 Erysipelotrichaceae bacterium
ACCGCATGGGCCTTAGGGAACATATACTTAATCTTTTTGCAGGATTCAATGTACCAGGCCGGTACATCCTTCTCGGTCATCAGTTTTTCTTCTTCTGGTGTTAAACCCTTACCCTTACGGACATGTTCCATGATTGAGAAGGCGTCCTTCGGCTCAAGTTTATAGGTCATCAGCGTGGACATAATATCATCACGACAGCCGATAACATCTTTCAGTTTTAAACCCTTACGTATCAGTTCCTGGGCATTGCCACGCCATACATCGGTACCATGGGAAAGACCAGAAATCTGTACCAGATCCGAGAAACAGGCTGGACGGGTTTCTTCAATAGTATTACGGGTATTAAGAGTACCAAACTCTGGAAGACCAGCCGCACCCGTTTCTTCATGATAGTTAGGATTAACTATCTCCAGTTCCTTTGATGAGTTGAACAGTGACAATACTCTTTCATCATTCATCGGAATGGTTTTAACATCAATACCGGATATGTTTTCAAAAAGACGCATGGCTGTTGGGTCGACATGTCCCAGAATATCAAACTTCAGAAGATTATCTGAGAAGTCATGATATTCAAAATGGGTTGATTTCCAGGCCGCATTGGCATCGTTGGCCGGATACTGAATAGGTGTTACATCTTCTATTTCCATATCATCAGGCAAAACGACAATACCGCCGGCATGCTGACCGGTTGTACGCTTAACATCCTTACATCCTTCAGCCAGTCTTTCCTTCTGAGCGCGGGACATTTTCTCAATACCCTTTTCCTCGCAATATCCGGAAACATAACCAAAAGCGGTCTTTTCTGCAACGGTTGAAATAGTACCGGCACGAAAAACATTGTCTTCGCCAAAAATTTCTCTGGTAAACAGATGAGCCTTAGGCTGATAGTCACCCGAGAAGTTTAAGTCAATATCCGGAATCTTGTCACCATGGAAACCCAGGAAGGTTTCAAACGGAATATTCTGGCCATCACCTCTCATTTTAGTACCACAGTCTGGACATACCTTATCCTTTAAGTCATAGCCCGAAGCTGCCTCATGCACCCACTCCAGACGATGACATTTTGGACAGATATAGTGTGGAGGAAGTGGATTAACTTCTGTAATTCCCGAAAAAGTCGCAACTAAAGAAGAACCGACTGAACCTCTGGAACCTACAACATAGCCATCATCATTAGATCTTTTAACCATCAGATGACAAACAAAATAAATAACACCATAGCCATTGCCGATAATCGCATTAAGCTCTTTTTCAACACGGGCTTCAATTAGTGGATCTAAAGTTTCTCCATACATCTTATGAGCAGTATAGTCAACCAGCTGCCTTAAATAGTCATCAGCTGAAATTACATCAGTTCGACCGATAAATGGTTCCTCGATGATGTTGCAGTCAACTGCCTTTTTAATCGCATCCGTGATTTTTGGCGGATGCAGTTCGCTGTCAAAAGGCATAACTTTGTCACACATATCAGCTATTTTATTGGTATTGTTTATAACGATATCTTCAACAAGTTTATCGTCATTCAGCCAGGCAAAGGCATCAAGCATCTCCCTGGTATTTCTGAAATGCTGGGCCGGAGTAATCTGCTTCTTTCTTTTTTCCTTATCAAAAATAAACAGAGGATGATGAGCTCCACCAATAGCCTGGGAGTTAATATATACATCTCTTAAAATCTTTTCATCTTTAGTGGCATAATGCACATCGCCAGTAGCCACCACAATCTTGTTCTGTCTTAAGCCTTCTTCAATAATATCTCTTAAATACTGTTCAAGACGCTCCTTGGAGAAAGAACCCCTGTCTTCATAAAGAAAACGATAATTCTCCAGTGGCTGAACCTCAATATAATCATAGAAAGAAATAGCCCTGGCCAGAGCTTCCTTATTACGGGTATGAGCTATTTCAAAAACCTCACCATTCAGACAGGCCGAACCAATTAACAGGTTTTCACGGTGCTCATTAATTCTCTCTCTGAAAATTCTTGGCTCAGCGACAACATCTGCCCCGCCTGACTTAGAGAATACAGCCAGTGTATCAGTATTGGAAATAGATACCAGTTTATACAGATCCTTTACCCCTTCTCGGTTCTTGCAGAGAATAGTCGTATGATAGGCTCGATTTTTAATAAAGGCATCATTATCCTGATAATTGCTTAATTTTGTCAGAGTATCAATCTTTTCCCTGGAAAGATCTTTTAACATCAGATTGAATACCTGCGATAATACTTCCGCATCATAGTCAGCTCGATGGGCTGTATCTTCATCATAGCTTACACCATAGAGCTTACAGATAGCACCCAGACGATAAGCCCTTCTGTTTTTAAACATTGAACGTGAAAGATCCAGCGTATCAATTACCGGATTTTCAAGCTTAGGCAGATTAAGTCTGGCCAGTTCTTCATTCAGGAAGCCATAGTCGAATGAGGCATTATGGGCAACAAGTATTCTGCCCTTTACAAAATTCAGGATTTCATCCTTCATTTCCTCAAAGGTTTTCGCATTTCTTACATCTTCATCAGTAATATGAGTCAGATTCTTGATAGTTTCGCTAAGCTCAAAAGGAGGTCTTAAAAAGAAGTCCTTTCTTTCCTTAACCATGCCCTTGTGCATCAAGACAGCACCAAATTCAATAATACGGTCATACCTGGTTGATAAACCGGTAGTTTCAAGGTCAAATACCACATATTCCTGAGAAGCCAGATCTAAATCCTGCAGATTATAGACAATGTTGAGTCTTGGCTCAACCATATTCATCTCACAGCCATAGATAATCTTAAAATCAGGCTTATTTTCCTGGTCCTTAAAAGGCTTCATACAGCCAAGATACGCCATCTGTGTTTCATGGAAACCCTGAAGACACATATGGTCGGTTAATGCCACAGCTCTATGCCCCATCTTAAAGGCAGTCTTAACCAGTTCAGTAGGCGAAGAAACACCATCCATTTCCGATAATTTGGAATGAACATGGAGTTCTACTCTTTTTCTTTCCTCATCATCTTTTATAGGATTTGGGTCATCACAGAAATCAATCTTCACCGGATCAAAGACATAGTCATTGGAATAATTATCATAACGGTAGTTACCATAAAAAACCGCCCACTTGCCTTCTTTATTTAAAGCCAGAGTTTCCTTGGTATTACGCTTATTTTCCATCATCTTGGCAATCAGAGCATCCTCAGCATCCTTAATATACATGGTCTGAATCGTCATGCCCGCTCTGGTTACAAATTCCTCTACCTTAAATATCTGACCGGTAAACTTCACATCAAACATATTATCAGTCAGCTCAGATATAGTAAGCTCAGTATAATTCTTGGCTTTTGGCTTATACTGATAACCGCCTTCCTTTTTATTGTAGTTATTAGAAAAAGAAGGATTCTCAATAACTTTTGGCTTCTCTTCAACTTTCAGAGCTTCCCTTGTTTCATTATGCGTATTGTCTTCCTCGTGCATCTTAAAGACAATCTCATTTTTTAAACCCATATCATAAAAAAAGAGCTTCAGATTATCAACATCCTCTTCGTCCCTTTCCTTATCTTCTTCATTGATATAAGTTAATACAAAAACATTGTTTTCAATATTCAGTATCGCATTATCAAAATGCTCATTATGCTCAGCTGCATAAGCCTTAAGATAATGATTAACATCCAGCAGATTTGCCGATTTATTCTTCAGCTTAAATAAAAGCTTTACATTAAAAAGACCAAGCTCCTTAAAATAATTAAGCAGATCATTATATTCATCAAGTGGCAAAAGTGCATCATTCTCCACTTTCAGTATAGCCAGATCCTTAGCTTTGCGGTAGGCAACATCGACAATATTAAAACCAGAAAAATAACTTTTCTGGGTTTCATCATAATTCAAATGCTCAAATAAATTCTCTATATTAAATCTCATATCTTAGCCATCTTTAAAAGTGCGTCTTTGGCTGCCATTTTCTGAGCCTGCTTCTTACTTGAACCAATACCATAGCCATAGACCAGTCCGTCTATCTTAACAGCCATCTTAAA